>NZ_NOYB01000002.1:0-196547 GCF_002258235.1 Rhodococcus sp. 06-470-2
GTGGCTCCGGTGAGCGCTGCGCGCCCACCGCCAGAAGCCGGCCGCCAAGGCGGCCTAGTGCGGACTTTCCTTGCCGGGCGCTGCGCGCCAACGGCCAACGAATCACCTATCTTGATTGTCTGACAATATCTTTCGTATCGGTACAACCTTCGGACCGCTGCGCGCCCCGGCCGATCAACCGCTACCGCAGTGGGGCACGCTGCGCGCACCCCACTGTGGTACGGCTACTACTCCCCCACAGTGAAATTCACATCGAGATACGAGAAATTGTCCCGTAGATGCTGCCGTACATCGTCCAGATCTACGGACTCGTCCGCATCTTCTTGGCTACGCGCCGATCGCGTCATTGTTAATGAAACTGTGACATCCACTTCTACATCGAAATCACGTTCTCGGCCTTCGAACCCCCACTGTTCGCAGAACCTCTCGAACTCGCTGCACAGACTGTTCTCGTCCGCCCATTCGCATGCAGACTCATTCAGCCGCCTGATCCACTCGTGATGGTTCGCACGCTCGGTATTGGCGCTCTCGCGTACGGCCTGCAAGGTCCGTTCGACGGCGGCCCGTTCGTGGATCGGCCGCACGTACTCACCGAACCATGCGGGAGCGACCCCAGGTGACACAGTGACCGGTGAGATGTCACGTGGACGCACCAACCCCGTCCAGCTCTTGTAGGTGTGCTCCACGGCCATCAACGGCTCACGCCACACGACAGCAACGCTTGCATGGGTCTCGGTGGCATTGCGCTCATCGACCGAGAACCATCCTGACGCGGCGATACCGCCGCGTCCATCACTTATCTGCACATAGGTCCCCTCTGCGGGGTATCCCGCAACCAGGGGCTTTGGCAAGGCCTCGAGCACGACGGCCCGGTTCGACCAGTCGGCACCCCCTAGAGACCCATTGTCGAAGGCCACCTCGAGCACGGACGCAACTGGTAACACTGAATCGACGATCGATGTCATGGCAGATTTCAGCCTCTCAATTCGGGTGACGGATGGTCAGTCCGCCGATCAACAGAACGCCTCTGAATCTACCATCGAAACACTTGCACTGGAAGACGTAAGAGTCATCGAAACATGTTGATAAACAGAGCGTTTGGGATCACAACTATCAGCAGGACGCAACCCGGCAGCAGCCGCAATTGTCCCCGACGCACTCGGTGCCGGGGACCGAGTGCGCAGGCGATTTTACCGAGCCTGACAGAATAGGACTGCTCAACTTTCCCTACAGGAGATCGACTGACATGGCACCGAAAAGGCCCGATGAAACGCTGCACCGACTCCGCGACTGGACGCACGGACAACTGTCGGAGCGCCTCGCTGCCCAGATCCTTCTCGCAGACGACTTCAAAAACCTCGACCCCTCTCAGCCGATGGGCGGTCCCGACAATGCCCACGACGCAATAGCCCACCGCGACGGCAAGAAATGGGTCATGGCGGCCTATTTTCCGAACACCAGAAAAACTTTCAGCGCAGTCAAGAAGAAATTTCTGGGAGACGTTGCCGGCGTGGCCACCAACGGTGCCAACGGCATTGTCTTTGTAACCAACCAAGCTCTGACGGTCGGAGAGCGAACCAAACTTTCCAACCTTGCGTCTTGCGATGTCGAGCTCTACCACCTCGAACGGTGCGTAGCGATCCTTGACATGCCCCGCATGGGCCCTGTACGCCGCCAGTTCTATCTCGAAGACGAGAACTCAGACGATCGAGTTAACGGCAACCAGACCGGCGGCGACACCACCGCCCGTTTCATGCTTTCTACCTATGACATGAAGGCAGGCACCGCTCAACACGCCGCAGTTCTCAAGGACGGTCAGTATCCCCTCTACGACCTATCGCTGAGAATCGTCGACATGAATGTCAGTCCCGGCACCGATCTACACCGCCTCGACTGGGGGAACCTCGTCGCGCCGGCCGAGTACTACAACGTGAATATCAGCCTCCCGGACTCGGCGTACTGGAGGATCTTTTTCACCGCACGCAATGGCCAGTGGCATCAAGATCTGATTCTCAAGCGATCGGACCCGGACAGCTGTTGGCTTGCAGCCACCCGCGTCATCGGCCTCCAACAAGCACCCCATCTGCAGCAGCTGGACCTGGAATTCATTCATCGCTTCGGAGCTCCAGAATGGCTCCCTTAATGGCCAACTCGCGCGGTCTGCACCCGCCCGGCCAGCTGTTGAACCGCCAGGGATCGACATTCTGTCGGTCGGTAAAGGACAGGCCGGGGGCCGCCCGATCGCTTCGCACGCCCGTTTTCGTCGGGCTGCACCAGATTCTGCCTTGGGTGCGCCTCCACTCAAATACACAGGGCCGGACAAGCCATAGAGGGCATGATTGATCCTGTGCCGGACTACGACATCAATCAGCTGGGAAGCCGGCCCTTCGAGCAGCTCGTCGTTGCGCTGTGCGTCCGAGCAATCGGGGCCGGGATAGAAGCCTTCGGCGACGGCCCCGACGGAGGCCGCGAAGCGACCTACGCCGGCACGATTGACTGGTCCGCCGGCACAGACGATCACGTGCACGAACACTGGACCGGGTACACCGTATTCCAAGCAAAGTTCCACTACGACCAGGGTGACCCGGCATCGAACCTCGTCTGGTTCAAGAAGCAAATTGACGCCGAATTGCTCCGGTGGGTCGAAGCCATGGACAAAGGGTCGCGTATGCGTCCACCTGACTACATGGTGTTCGCCTCAAATGTCAGATTGTCGAGCAATGGAGTCTCCGGTGGCATCGATCAACTGAACAACTACCTGCTCGGCAGGCTCCACGATGACAAGGACCCCATTCACGGCCTCGGGATTCGCGCCATCCGCATCTGGCACCATGCGCAGATCACCGCGCTAATCGACGGGCACCCGAGTGTCCGCTATGCATTCCCTGCCCTTCTAACGATCGGGGATGTTCTCGCCTGTATCGGTGCCAACACTGCACCAGGAAGCAGTTCTTCCGATCTCGGACCCGCTATGAGACTTCATGCGGCACAATGCCTCCGAAACGAGCACTGGGTTCGATTCTCGGAATCTGGAGCAACAGCAGGCCAACGAGCAAAGCTAGAAGAAGCGGGACGCGACCTGCCAGGACGCTACGAGAGTCCGGACGGACACCCCCACGATGTGCAGACAATTGCGCACATCATCGAGCACGCCGATCAAGTCCTCCGCAGCGGCCTCCAAGACCGCGTACGACGACCGCACTGGGTCATCATCGGCGGACCCGGACAGGGCAAAACAACACTCAGCGCACTGATCGCACAGATCTACCGCAGCGGCCTTCTGTCCCGCGGTGACATGACACCCGAAGTTGCCACAATCACCTCGGCCACGCAGAGCGCGATGGAACGCTCAGGAATCACAAAGCCACGAAACCTCCGTTGGCCCATCCGCATCGACCTCGCACTGTACGCAGACGAACTGTCGTCGGTCCCGGATTTGAGTGTCCTCGGATACCTCTCAAAAGTCATCGGCAACCGCGCCGGTCGCACTCTCAGTCCCGGCGATCTTGAAGGGTGGTTACGCATATGGCCGTGGATCGTCGTACTCGACGGTCTCGACGAGGTGAGCGCAGCTTCCATGCGTCGACTCCTGATCGAACGGATCACCGATTTCATGGAAGCTGCGGACCAGCTCGACGCAGACCTACTGCTGGTCTCCACAACTCGGCCTTTGGGCTACGACGAACGCTTCGATAGCGACTTGTTCACCGAGCTCACGTTGAGTCGCCTCAATTCCACGCAATCGCAACGATTCGGAACCGACCTCGTTCGGTTGAGGCTGGCTGACGACGCCGAAAGACGCGACACCGTCCTACGCAGGCTACGAACCGCGGCCAAAGACCCGAACACAGCACGGCTGATGGAAACCCCACTGCAAGTGACGATCATGTCGTTCATTGTCGAAAGCTTCGGGACCCTACCGCTCGACCGCTACAGCCTCTTCGAGCTGTATTACCGAACCGTCTATCAACGGGAAATTGACAAGCCTGGGGTCCATGGCCTGTCCGCACTGCTCAACGAACATCGACCCGATGTCTTCCATTTGCACTGCCAAGTCGCGCTCGAACTGCACGTGGCCGCCGAAAGCAGCAGCCGCTCGGAAGCAACAATGCCTGCGTCGAGACTCGACGAGATAGTGCGGACCCGACTCATCACCCAGGAGTTCGGTCCCCGAGACGTGAGCTCTATAGCGAGCAGACTGGTCAGGGCTGCCACGCACCGACTGGTTCTACTCGTCCCTACTGACGACCGAGTAGGATTCGAAGTTCGCAGTATGCAAGAACTGATGGGAGCAAACGCGCTGACGATGGGACAAGACACGAAAGTCCTCGCCCTGCTTCAACTCACCGCCCACCACCCCCATTGGCGAAACACATGGCTTTTGGCCGCCGGCCGAATCTTCAAAGAACGCGAACATCTACAAAATGATCTGGTGCAGCTAGTCACCGCCTGCGATCGCCGAAGTGGCGGCCTCCACGAGACGGTCCCAACAGCCCCTATGCTGGCCTGCAACGTCCTCGATGACGGCTTCGCTTCCAGAGCACCCAGTTCCCGAAGGGCCTACATAAGCGCAGCGATAAGTTGCCTCGACAGCTACCCCGGACAGGACTTCAATGGTCTTGCAATAGCACTGTCACACGCGTGCAACAGCGATGACCTGACTCCTGTGTTCACCGAACTGACTGCCGCACTTCGCGGACGGGGCATCCGACAGATCAATGCCTACTTTCTCCTCAGAGCACTTCGGAATAGCAAACAGACTTTTCACAAAGCTGACTTCATCCTTAGAAACAACGAATTACCACCCCAAACGATGCAAGCGGTCACTAAGTGGGCCACCCCCGTCTCGGATAAACGCGCGGCGCACCGAGCTGATGGACCACCCCTAAACGGAATAGCGATCTATGATATCTTGACCGCGGAGCTGGAGACCCAAGATCGATTCGGGCTCAACGACGCTCAGTACCAAAAATTCGACACATTCCTCGTCTCTTTTTCCACTGTAGAAACGTTCGTGGACCACGAGTTCGGAACACTGACCATTTTGATCGACCGAACTACGCCCATAATCCTCAACGGGCTATCCGCCGTCATGGACGACCCAGACACAGAAACCGCCGTGACCCTACTGCTCGACTCGCTACCAGTCGAGCACTGGCCGATCACGGCCACCATTCAACAATTGCTGCGTCCCCTTGTCGCTCGCAGACCTGTCGGTCCTGCCGTTATCGACGAGTTCGGGGCCGATTTCCCAGCAGCCACACAGATATGAACATCGACAGCACGTGCGACATACACTTCGACTCGTATCCACGAGGTACTCTCTCGATCATGACACTCATCCAGTCACTGGATCAGGCCAACTCCAAAACTGAGGTCGATAGCGGACTCACTGCAGGAGAACGCCGTCGAGCTCATGCATAAGGATCGGTGAAGCGCGTGGGCATAGAGGACAATATCCATGGTCTCGATGACGCCGAGCGGGCCCGCTTGAAGATGGTTCGCGAGCGGGAGTCTCGAGAAGAAGCCGAGGGCTGGCTGGCTGTCACTGAGTTCGTGAGATTGGCACAGGAGTACGGGGTTTCGCCTCGCCCGGTGCCGGCCCTAGGCCCCTATATCGATGCTGATTTCTTGAATCGGACGTGCTGGAACGGTCGCCAGATCTTCGAGTCATCGGTCATCGGTTGGTCGTTCATGCAGATGCGCGATCCGCACGCAGTCGGTGTCGACGGCACCCTCTACCGGGTTCGTCAGGACGTTCGACGCAGGCGGATGGCCCTATTCGGCGTGGGGTCGATTCGACCCGCTGAGATCGCACCGATTGCGGTCGAGTCGTATCCGCTCGGACATCTGTCCAGCAGCAACTCATATGACGAGTCCGGGGGTTGGACGTTGATCGAGTACATGACAGGTTTCCTGCGCACCAGTCGCAACCTCTCGACTTAGTCTTGAAACCCGTACGCGCAGCCACCCGGCTCGCCCAGTTTCCTTCTCTGGGCGGGCCGGGTGGGTGTCCGTGTTCACGATGCGCGTTGCGGCGACCTCCGATGCAGGACAATGCATGTGATAGCAGTGACGGCCATGACCGTGGCTCCGATCCACGCCGCGACGGTATACGCGCCGTCGTTGGGGAACTCACCGGTCGTGCCGGCCGCGAGCATGAGTCCGCCGGTAGCGCTGCCGAGGGAGAATCCGACGCTGCGAACGACTTGGTTGACGCTCATTGCACTCGATGTCTCGTCTTTAGGGGTGACAGCGAGGATGACGCCGGGCATCGCCGAGGAGAAGCTACCCACGCCGAAGCCCAGGATGGCCATTGCAACCAATAGCTCGACGATGTTCGTGCGTGCCGTCGCAAAGATCACGAACGATATGAGAACAATCACCGCGCTGGCCGCGAGAACCAAAGGGGCACCGATGCGTTCACGTGCCCGCGGTGTCACTTTGCCCGCGACGAATCCGAGCGCGGAAAATGGCACGAGGACGAGTCCGGCGACGAAAGTGGTCAGGCCGAATCCGTATCCAGTGCTGCTGGGGGTTTGTGCGTAGCGAGTGATCAGGGTGAGCAAGAGGTACATGCCGATGCCGCCGATGAACATTGCGACGTTCGCTCCCGCGACTGCCGGGTGCCGTAGCAATCGAATGTCGACCAGGGGTTCTCTGGTGCGACGTTCGATCAGTGTCCATCCGGCGAGGAGCACGATTGCCATCACTGCGAGTACCAGGGCACCGGTGAGGTGACTTTCCCACAGGCTGGTCTCGCTGGCGAGAAACAGCACCAGAAACAGCGCTGCGGCCAGCAGTGCTGCGCCGGGCAGGTCCACGTGAGCCGACCGGCCAGCGGGTGAGGCCGGGATGCTGCGATAGGCAGCCAGGAACGCGATCACGGTCACGACCACCCCGAGTCCGTATGCAGCTCGAAGGCCGCCGACCTCGACGAGAAGGCCGGCCAGTGGATAACCGATGCCGATGCCGATGGTCGACGCGACGGAGACCAAGGCGATGGTGGAGGCCGATTTTTCTTTGGGGAGGTGATCGCGGGCGACGCCCATCATGAGGGCGGTCAGGCCGAGACCGACTCCCTGTGCGGTGCGTCCGACGAGCAGCCATGCGAACGGCAGTGGGATCACGGTGAGGACACTGCCGGTCACCACGACGGCGAGGGTCGCGAGGATGGTTGCTCGTCTGTGGGGGCCTGCACCGAGTCGTCCGAGGACAGGGGTCGCGATGGCTCCGGCCAGCAACGTGATGGTCAGAGTCCACTGGGCGCTGGCAAGTGATACGTGCAGTGTGGTGGCGACACTGGTGATCAGTGGTGCCCCGAGGCTTCCTACCGCGGCGACCACGAGCGCTATGAACACCAACGATGGAACCAGCAGCTTCGGCGGTTGGGACTCGTGAGTGACCGCGTCGGCGCTCATCGGTTGGTCTCGCTGGTGATGTGATCGAACAGACCGGACTGAATGCGTGTTCGCACGCCTTCGGACCATGGCTCCTCCAATTCGGATACCTGCAGGGCAGCGGCATTGTTCAGGAGCATCCCGAAGGCCAGGAAGGCCTTGATGGTGACGGCGTCGAGCCCGGTGATGTCGGCGACGGTCTTCCACATGCGCCCGAAACTGTTCCGGACCGCGTCGCGGACTTCGGGGTCGCCGCACGCGGCGAACCCCTGTAGCTGGAGCAGCAGCGCGCTGCGATCGGTCAGCATGTCGTTGTATCGGGCACCCATCAGGGCCAGTGCGTCCTGCCCGGTCGCGTCGCCGGCGGCTTCGCGCATGCCCTCGGTGAGCCGTTCGAACGACGCGGTCATGACCTCGAGGAACAGTGCTTTCTTGGTGCCGAATATTCGGAAGATGTAGGCCTGGGTGATTCCGGCCCGCCGGGCGATCGACTCTGTCGATGCTCCGTGTAGTCCACCGTTTGCGAATTCGTCTGCGGCCATCTGCAGAACCTGCTGTCTCCGGTCCGCGCCGCTCATTTTCCGCTGTTGGTCCATGCCACCGATCCTAACTTTTACAAATTAGTAATGACTAACTACTTACACTTAGCCGGAGTAACTTGTACAGTGCCATTGATCACACAGCCTCGCTTCCCGAATCGCTCGACATCCACGCCCTGGAGCTGGTACTCGGCTTCAGGCCTGATTTGGTCGGAGACACACCTTGAGCAGTAGCGACTCATCGATGCAGCCTGGATCGCAATGCCCGTACACCGGAACTGAGCAAACGCACGACGGCCCGCCCACCCGAGCGGTACCGGTCGCACCCGGTAAGTGGCCCATGCTCGGCCACATATTTCCGCTGATGCGCAACCCCTTCGACTTCTTCGCCGACCTGCGCGCGCAAAGCGACATGGTTCAGATTTTCATCGGCAAGCGTCCGATCTACTTCTTCACCACCGCACGGCTGGCCCACCACGTCCTCGTGAAAGACGCCCGCTCGTTCGGCAAAGGAATGGTGTGGGAAGCCGTACATCCATTGAGCGGCAACGGTTTACTGGCCTCTGACCGCGCGCTACACCGGCGGCAGCGTCGCTTGATCCAGCCCCTGTTCCACAAGCAGATGATTGCCTCGTACGCCAAGATCATGACCGCCGAATCCCATGCCCTCGCCGAATCCTGGGTTCCCGGACAGCGAGTCATCGTGCAAAAAGCAATGGTAGAGCTCACGCTGACCACCATCGCGCGATCGATGTTCACCGGAAGCCTACCCAAAGACGTTGTGCAAGAGATTATTCGATCGTTACCGATCTTCACCTACGGCATGGTCGCCCGCACAGTCCTGCCGTCCTGGTTGTGCAAGGCGTCGGGATTCGACAGGCGATTCATGGGCGCAGCCGACCGCCTGCGCGGAGCAGTCGATCACGTCGTGCGCACCGACCAGAGCGGAGACGGCGCAGATCTGCTCTCCCACCTTCGCGCTGCCCGAGATCCCGACACCGGCGAGGCGATGAGCGAAGACCTCATCCGAGACGAACTGGTGTCGATCATGATGGCGGGCACGGAAACAACCGCAGCGACGCTGACGTGGGCATTCCATGAGATTGCCCAACACCCGGACGTCGAACGCACACTCCGTACCGAGTTGCGCACAGTGCTCGACGGCCGGCCGGCCGAGTTCACCGACATCGACGACCTCACCTACACCCGCGCCGTGGTGAACGAAGTGCTTCGTCGATATTCACTGCTGATGCTCTTCCGCCGCGCCGAGACCGATGTCGTCATCGACGGGGTCGAGCTCCCCGCAGGCGCGGACATCATGTTCAGCCAGATCGACCTGCACCGCGACGGATCCGCCTTCACCGACCCGGATTCCTTTCGTCCGGAGCGGTGGCTCGTCGACCGCGACCAGCTACCCGACCGCACCGCCTTCCTCCCGTTCGGCGAGGGCAATCGCCGGTGCATAGGCGAGTCCTACGCCCAGGCCAAAGCGGTCATTGCACTGGCAACGATCCTCGGACGGTGGCGACTGATTCCGGCTCCCCGCCACACCGTGCGCCGCGTCGCGGCGGCGATGCCACGCCCGAACAGCCTCCCCATGATCGTCACCCCCGTCACCTCGGACAGAAGCGAGCTCAACCATGTCTGATCTCACCGTGCAGCACGCTACCAACAGCCCCGACCGACACGCAGCCACCGTAGACCCCATCGCCATTGTCGGAATCGGCTGCCGGTTCCCCGGCGGTGTCGATTCCCCCGACGCACTGTGGAATCTTCTGGCCAGTGGCGGCGATGCCGTGAGCGAGGTCCCGCCCGAACGCTGGGCCGCCGACGACGTCTACGACGCGCAGCCCGGCGTCCTCGGTCGCACCGTCTCTCGATGGGGCGGCTTTCTCGACAACATCGGTGGCTTCGATACCACGGCCTTCGGCATCACCGAATACGAAGCCGAAGCGATGGACCCGCAGCACCGTCTACTGACCCAAATGTCCTGGGAAGCACTCGAACACGCAGGCATCGCTCCGGGCTCACTCAAAGACTCGCAGACCGGTGTCTTTTTCGGTCTCGCCCACCACGACTATCTATTGCGCACCTTCGACGATTCGTTGGTCGACAACCCGTACGTCATGACCGGCAATGCCCATTCTGTGGGAGCAGGTCGCGTGTCCTACCTCCTCGGGCTTCACGGCCCCTCGGTTGCGGTGGACACCGCATGCTCATCGGGGCTGCTGTCGGTGCACCTGGGATGCCAGAGCCTGCGTTCTGGAGAAACCGATCTCGTCCTGGCCGGCGCGGCCATGCTGCAGCTCGGTCCCGAGGTCGGCGTGCTGTTTTCGCAGTGGTCGATGCTCTCACCCAACGGACGATGCGCGGCATTCGACGCTGCGGCAGACGGATTCGTACGCAGCGAAGGGTGCGCGGTGATCGCCCTCAAACGCCTCGACGACGCCGAGCGCGACGGTGACCGTGTCCTGGCGGTCATACGTGGGTCGGCGGCGAACTCCGATGGCCGATCCGACAACATCGTCGTCCCATCCGCCTCAGCTCAAGAAGCCGTGCAGCGCAGTGCACTCCGTGTGGCGGGCGTAGACCCGTCAGATGTCGAGTTCGTCGAAGCGCACGGCCCGGGAACCCCCACGGGCGATCCGGTCGAATTCCAAGCCTTGTCTGCCGTCTACGGAAACGGCGACACACCATGCGCTCTCGGGTCGGTGAAGACCAATATCGGGCACACCGAGTCGGTATCGGGTCTCGCAGGGCTGATCAAGACCGTGATGTCGTTGCGCAACAAGCAGATTCCAGGAAATCTGCACTTCACGTCATGGAATCCCGACATATCCTCCGAAGACACCCGCTTGTACGTTCCGACCGAGCTGACAGAATGGGACAACCCGGGATCACCTCGGCTGGCCGCAGTCTCGTCATACGGGTTCAGCGGAACCAACGTTCACGTCGTTGTCGGAGAAGCTGCAGCGACGGCACCCAGCGCAGACGAACCCGCAGACAGTACGACAGCCCAGCCGATCTTGCTCTCGGCCAGCACACCCCAGGCCCTGGCACAGACAGCCGGCCGCGTGGCGCAGTGGTTGACGGGCCCCGGCGCTCACGCTTCGCTCACCGACATCGGCACCACGCTCGCACGCCACCGCGAACATCGCACCGAACGTCTTGTCGCACTTGCGGCCTCACATGAGGAACTGACCGACCAACTGCGCAGCATTGCAGCCTTGCAACCCGCGACGGGTGTGGTCAGTGCTGCCATCGGCAGCCACGGCGGCGCACCGGTGTGGGTGTTCTCCGGGCAAGGGTCTCAATGGGCGGGAATGGGGCGCGAACTGCTCTCCACCGAACCGGCGTTCGCAGCCATGATCGATGAACTCGAGCCGCTCATCGCGCGCGAAGCAGGGTTTTCGGTACGTGGTGAACTCGTGGCCGACGAGACCGTGACCGGGATCGAGAAGATCCAGCCGACCATCTTCGCCGTGCAAGTTGCTCTCGCGGCGGCGTGGCGCTCACGTGGCGTGGAGCCAGCCGCGGTCATCGGCCACTCGCTCGGCGAAGCCGCGGCTTCCGTTGTCGCCGGCGCGCTCACCCTCGACGACGGCGTCAAGGTGATCTGCCGGCGTTCCCAATTGGTCACCCGGATCGCCGGCGGCGGCGCGATGGCCACAATCGAGCTACCCCACCTGCAGGTCGCCGCTGAGCTCGAGGCCGCCGGAATCGACGACGTCACCGTCGCGGTCATCGTGTCCCCCACTTCCACCGTGGTTGCGGGAGACCCCGCCCGGGTCAAGCAATTGGTCACCGAGTGGGACGCGCGCGATCTTCATGCGCGAACCATTGCCGTCGACTATGCATCCCACTCACCGCACGTGGACTCGATTCTCGACGATGTCGCGCTACAGCTCGAATGCCTCGCCCCCGACGCCGCGAAGATTCCGGTCTACAGCACTGTGCTCGAAGATCCGAGAAAACCCGCGGCCTTCGATGCCGGGTACTGGGTCGACAACCTCAGGCGGCCGGTGCGTTTCGCAGATGCCGTGACTGCCGCGGTGCTGGACGGGCACCGAATTTTCGTCGAGCTCTCACCACATCCACTCCTGACCTACGCCATCACCGAGACCGCGACATCGATCGGTCGAGATGCCACCGCTATCGGAACGCTGCGCCGCGACGGAGACCAGTCACTGGGCCTGCTCCCCCAGTTGTCGGACCTGCACTGCAGCGGCGTCACCGTCGACTGGGAGCGCGTATACCCCTCTGGTCAGCTGGTCGACGTTCCACTTCCCACCTGGGCAGGAGAAGATCTCGGCGTCCTGGCCCTGCACGTGAAAAAGCCCGGAGCCAGCGTCGACGCTCATCCGCTGCTCGGCGTCCACATGACACCGATAGACGCCGATGACGAGCACCGATGGCAGGCCACCATGAGTGGCCGCGATCTGCAGTACCTCGACGATCATCAGGTCCATGATCAGCCAGCACTGCCCGGTGCGAGCTACTGCGAGATGGGGCTTGTCGCCGCACAGTCGGTCTTCGCAGCCGACCTGGGCAGCGTCGAGATAACCGATCTCGTCATCCACGAGATGCTTCACCTCCACGAGAACACTGTGGTGTCCTCTCGCACCCGGCCCGAGGGACACGAATCGGTTCGGTTCGAGTCACTGACCCGCCACGACGGCGATGCATCGACCCTCCTTGCCAGCGGCACACTCCGAATCAGGCCACCCGTCGAACCCGAGCGTCTCGACGTTGCCGAGTTGTTGGCCTCCCATCCGACGCCTCTGGACACCAAAGACGCCTACGCCAAGTTCCACGGGGCTGGCGTACACCACGGAGCCGCGTTCGCAGCGATGACCGCGCTGCACCTGTCCGACGACACCGGTACAGCGCAGACCGTCTTCGCTGAAGTGTCGCTTCCCGCCACCGCGCGAAGCCAAGTCGACGCGTACTCCCTACACCCCGTTCTGATGGATGGCTGCCTTCAGACCTTGGCGTCTCACCCGGCCCTCATCCGCGACGCCTTCCCCACCGGAGTTGGTTCGCTGCGGGTACACCGCAACCCCCACCACGCTCGCTACTGCCTTGCTCAACTGCACCATCTCGACGAACAGCTCGCGATCGGCGGCATAACACTGCTCGACGAGGACGGCACCGTCGTCGCCGAAGCCACCGGCGTGCGGCTGGCCACCGCAGACCGGCGACTGGCCGAACGACTCCTCACCGTCGAGTGGGAACGCGCCGACCTCCCCGCGCCCCAAACACAGGCCGGGCGATGGCTCGTCCTCACCGAAGCAAGCACCACTGACCCACTGACCGTCGACCTCGCAGCCGCGCTGGGCAACGACATCGATATTCGCGCCTTTCACACCGACTCCGACGCACTCGACGCCGACCTAGCGGCGCATCCTCCGCATCAGGTGGTGGTGCTCTGCGCCCCACCGACCAACACCGCAGACCACGACACTGCGCAGCGCGCCCAAGACCGCATCCGACAGCTCATCGAGCTCGTTCGCGTCCTCGTCGAACGTACCGACACACACCGGCCGCGATTGTGGGTGGTGACCCATGATGCTCAGAGGGTCGGCTCCGGCGACGGCCGCAACCTCGAGCAGACTGCGGTACGCGGCCTGTGCCGAGTGATCGGTCACGAACACCCCGAGCTCGGTATCCGTCACCTCGATGTGTCATCCCCTGCCGAGCCCACACTGGTGGCCCAGATCCTCCTCGCCGACGACGACGCAGACGAGATCGCATTACGCGACGGCGAACTCTTCCTGGCGCGGCTGAAAGTGGCCCCGCTGCGCGATAACGAGCGCCGACACCGCCCCATTCGTTTCGGGCGTGATCGCTACGCGCTCGCTCCCCAACACGCCGGCGACCTCGGCAGCCTCGAACTGGTCGCAACCACCGCCCGTCCGCCCGCGGCCGACGAGATCGAGATCGCAGTCGAGGCACTCGGCGTGAACTACGCCGACGTCCTCAACGCGATGGGTCTGTACAAGACCGTCGACGGCGCACCGATGCCCTTCGGATTCGACTGCGCCGGAACAGTTGTCTCCACCGGATCATCGGTCACCACATTCCGACCCGGCGATCGCGTGGCCGCAATGCATCCAGGCGTCTTCGAGTCTTTCGCAGTGGTCCCCGCATGCAAAGTCAACCGACTTCCCGACGACGTCACGTTCGCTGCTGCAGCTGCGCGGCCCAGCGTGTTCGCCACTGCGTGGTACGGGCTTCATCGGCTGAGCAGGATTCGTCCCGGTGAGCGGGTATTGATCCACTCGGCGACCGGCGGAGTGGGGCTCGCAGCGATCGCGGTTGCTCGACACCTCGGCGCAACCATCTATGCCACCGCAGGTACCGCCGCCAAGCGGCAGTACCTGCGCGACATGGGCATCGAACGTGTCTTCAATTCTCGATCGACCGCGTTCGCCGAGCAGATCCGAGACGTCACCGGCGGCGAGGGCGTCGACGTTGTACTCAACTCGCTCACCGGCGCCGCGCAACGAGCTGGTTTGGACCTGCTGCGCATCGGCGGCCGATTCGTCGAGCTCGGCAAGAAGGACATCTACGCCGACTCCAAGATCGGGCTGTTCCCGTTCCGTCGCAACATCTCTCTGCACAGTGTCGACTTGGGCGTTCTGCCCTACGACGAACTCGGCGATGTCCTCCGCGAAGTACACGAACTGCTCGCCTCGGGCGCTCTCACCCCGACCCCGCACACCACCTATCCGCTCAGCGATGCCAGCACCGCGTTCCGCACCCTGGCTGCGGGAGATCACATCGGCAAGCTCGTTCTGACCGTTCCACAGGACGGTGAGGGGCACGCAGCGATCCGCCCCGACGACGTACCGGTGATCCGCGCCGACGGCTCCTACGTGGTCACCGGCGGTTTGGGCGGTCTCGGCCTCATCCTTGCGCGGTGGTTCGCCGAACACGGTGCCGGACGGGTCGTCTTGAACGGCCGATCCGCGCCCTCGGTCGAGGCGATGGCACTCATCGACGAGTTGCGTTCGGGTGGAACCGATATCGAGATCGTTCGCGGAGACATCGCGATCGGGGACACGGCCACGGACCTGGTCCGTGCTGCCACCGCCACCGGACTGCCGCTGCGAGGGGTCATTCATGCAGCAGCAGTTGTCGACGACGCCGCGATCACCACGGTCGACGATGCGTTGATGGAGCGCGTGTGGGCACCGAAGGTGCACGGCGCGTTGAAGATGCACGAGGCGTGTGCGCACAGTGAACTCGACTGGTGGTTCGGATTCTCCTCGGCCTCGGCACTCGTGGGTTTCGCGGGTCAGGCATGCTATGCCTCGGCGAACGCACTGCTCGACGGCCTCACGATGTGGCGGCGGGACCACGGCTTGCCAGCTCTGAGTGTCAACTGGGGAGCGTGGGCCGAGTACGGGCGCGGCACGATGTTCGCCGACCGCGGGAACGCCATGATCGACCCCGACGAGGGCCTCCACGCGTGCGATGCGCTCCTACGCTACGACCGGCCGCGCGCGGGTTACCTCCCGATCCTCGACCCCGGGTGGCAGTCGATGCTCGCAGACAAACTTCGCACCTCGTCGTTCTTCGCGGCCATCCCTGCCGATCGAGGCGCAGAACGCGGGATCGACCTGACCGCATCTACCTCGTTGGCAGAACTGCAGAATCTCGAACCCCCAGCGCAGCAACGATTTTTGGAGAGCATCCTCACCGCACACGCCGCGGAGATTCTGCGCGTCGACGCTGCTGCACTCGACCCGGACCGATCTCTGGGCGACCACGGCCTCGACTCTCTGATGGCGCTCGAACTCAGCACCCGGATCAACCGGGAATTCGACATTCGGGTCACACCCAAACAGATGCGCCAAGACTCCAGCCCCGCGGCGCTCGCCCTGCACATCGCAGCACAACTCAACCTCGAGGCGGTGCAGTAATGGACACTCCACAATCCCAACGCGACACCGATCGCACCCGCCCCCACATCGTGCACGCCGCAAGTGGGATCATCAGCCTGCTGGTGTTGGCGTCGACGATCTTCGTGTTGGCACCGATCCCGCCTTTCGGCTCACCGGAGGACGAGGTGGTGACTTTCTACGCCACCCACACCACCAGCGGATACATCTACCAGTTCGTCGCAGGCATCGCGTTGATGGCCGCCCTGTGGTTCCTGTGCTATCTGTACGTGCGGTTTCGGCGGGAAGTACCGCACAGTCCGCTGCCGATGCTGATGATGGCGGCCGGCACGGCGTGGGTGGGGTTCGCCACGGTCTATCTCGGTCTGTTCCAAATCTTCTCGGGCTGGGCCGCCGACCCGGACTCCCACGCACTACTGCACGCATTTTCCGATGCCTACGTACTGGGCTTCATGTTCAGTGCCGTCCCGGCCGCTGTCATCGTCGTGTCCGCAGCCCTGTGCACCACCGCCGCCGCAGGATGGCCCGGATTTCTCAAACCACTCTCGGCGATCGTCGTCGTGGTGCAGATTTTGGGCTGCGTTCCGCTCCTGGCACCCGAGAGCCCCATCAAGGCGGGAGGTTTCATCACCTATGCCAGTGTGTTCGCTGTCATTGTCTGGATTGCTGCGGCGAGCGTCGCGGCAGTTCGCAGCGAACGCGCGCCGTCATCGGAGATGCCATATCAGCAGACCGTGAACACGAGCACGGAGCGATGACATGGACGAGCATGTCGATGTTCTGATCGTGGGTGCGGGGCTCGCAGGACTGCAGATGTTGCACGAAGTACGCACGATCGGCCTGACCGTCCGCGTGTACGAGGCAGGAGGTGATGCCGGCGGCACCTGGTATTGGAACCGATATCCCGGTGCGCGCTGCGATGTGGAGAGCCTGGAGTACTCGTATCAATTCTCCGATGAGCTGCAACAAGATTGGGAATGGACACGGCGATACGCCGACCAAGCTGAAATCATGCGCTACATCGAGCACGTGATGGATCGCTTCGACCTCGAACGCGACATCGAGTTCCACACGCGCGTACAACAAATGGTCTACTCCGACGCCACCGCCTCCTGGACCGTCCGGACCGATACCGGACACGAAATCATCGCCCGGTACGTCATCACCGCGACAGGTTGCCTGTCCGAACCCAACGTGCCCGAGATCCCCGGCCTGGACTCATTCGCAGGCGACATCCTGCACACCGGACGGTGGCCCCACCATCACGTGGCACTCGGAGGCAAACGAGTCGGTGTGATCGGGACCGGTTCGTCTGGGGTACAAGCCATCCCCCTGATCGCCCGAGACGCTCGTCAGCTCACCGTCTTTCAACGCACCCCTGCTTACACCTTGCCCGCAGGCGACGAACCGCTCGACCCTCAGCTCCAAGCCGCAATCAAGGCCGACTACGCGGGATTTCGTGCACGCAACAACACAGTTCCCACAGCCGGATTGTCCCGGTTTCCTACCAACCCGAACTCGGTGTTCCATTTCTCGAAGACAGAGCGTGAAGCACAGTTCGAGCACCTGTGGAACAGGGGTGGGCCGCTGCTCCTACGCTCCTTCGGAGATCTCCTCGTCGACCCTGCGGCAAACGAGGTCGTCGCCGACTTCGTCCGCACCAAGATCCGCTCGACCGTGGCCGATCCTGCAGTCTCTGCAACCCTCACCCCTCGCCACGTCATGGGATGCAAACGAATCTGCCTCGGCGACGGCTACTACGAAACGTTCAACCGTCCCAATGTCGACCTCGTCGACATTGCATCCCACCCGATCACCGAGATCACACCGACCGCCTTACGGACGACACACAGTTCGCACGACTTGGACATCCTCGTGTTCGCCACCGGCTACGACGCCATCACCGGCGCTCTCACACGCATAGACATCCGCGGCCGCGGCGGTCGAACGCTGCGCCAGGCGTGGTCGGAGGGCCCCCGCAGCTACCTGGGCCTGGCCACCTCCGGCTTTCCCAACCTGTTCACCATGACCGGCCCCGGTAGCCCGTCCGTCCTGGCCAACGTGCTGGTGGCAATTCATCAACACGCAACCTGGATCAGAACCTGTCTGCAACACCTCACCGACCATCACATCCACAGCATCGAAGCCACACCACAGGCCGAACACGACTGGGGTCGACACGTCACCGACGTCGCCGCCGGAACTCTCCTCTCCTCGTGTGGCTCGTGGTACCTCGGGGCGAACATCCCCGGCAAGAAAAGGGTCTTCATGCCCCTCATCGGGTTCCCCGATTACGCCGCCCGCTGCGAGCAAGTAACCGCAGACGGTTACCCCGGCTTTCAACTTCTCCCACAACCGGTCTCGGCCGCCACACGCCCCTAGGAGCCCCCGTCATGCCGAACAGCACCGTCCCAAACATCGACTTCGACCACCACTCACCCGAATACTCAGCAGACCCGTGGGCAGTCAACACCGCCATGACCCAAAAGTGCCCGGTAGCCCACAGCTCCCACTACGGTGGCTTCTACGTGGTCAGCGGCTACGAGCAGGTCGCCTCAGTCGCACGTCGACCGGAAGTGTTCTCCTCGGCCCACGAGCTACCCAACACGCCAGGGCGACCGCAAGGAACGATCATCCCCGCGTCGACGTTTCGTGCCCTACCACTGGAAATGGACCCACCCGAGTATCTGGACTGGCGAAAAGCACTGAACACCTACTTTTCTCCCACCTCTGCAAAACGGCTCCGCCCACGGATCGAGGCCTACACGACGTGGTGCATCGACCAAGCCATCGAATCAGGCGAGATCGACCTCGTGATGGATCTCGCCAATGCCGTGCCGGCTCTGCTCACCCTCGACATCGTGGGCCTGTCGATGGACAACTGGCGCATCTACGCCGAGGCCGTGCATGCCCTGGCCTACACCCCATCCGACACCCCGGAATACAAGACGGTCGAAACCGGCTTCGCGATGCTCATCGGCGAAGTAATCAAGACCATTCCCCTCCGCCGTGCCCATCCCCGCAACGACCTCATCAGCTTCCTGACCCAGATGGAGATCGGCGGTGAGAACATCAGCGACGCAGACATCATCGCCGTCTGCAACGCCATGATCGCCGGCGGTATGGACACCACCACCGCCCTGCTCTCGTCGACGTTCGAGTACCTGGACCGCAACACCGATGATCGAGCACGACTGATCGATCACCCGGACGACCTACCGAAAGCATGCGGAGAGCTCCTGCGCTATTTCACCCCTGTTGTCTGTGTCGGACGAACAGCCACCGAAGAGGCACAGATCGACGGAGCCACCGTCGAACCCGGCGAACGAGTCCTGATCTCCTGGGCAGCAGCCAACCTCGACGAAAAGGTCTTCCCCGACCCCCTCACCATCGACTTCGACCGTGACACACGCAAACATGCAGCGTTCGGACTCGGACTGCACCGATGCATCGGCCGCCACATCGCGCAAATCGACTTCGAGGTCGTCGTCGGCCAAGTTCTCGACCGACTCCCCGGCTACCGCCTTGTCGACAATGCCGCCGTTCGATACCCCACGGTCGGTCAGATCAACGGTTTCGTGACAATGCCCGCACAGTTTGCCCCAGGGCCGCGAAAAGGCCCGCGATTCGACACCGCGAACGAACTGTTCGACAGCTTCGGAGACCAGTGATGCGCGCCCCGCACCGCCCAGAAGGGGACGCGACCGACAACGCACCGCACGACGCGAAGCGCACAGACACCCTGCCCACCTACCCCGCCCCCCGAAACCCCAAGTGCCCCTTCGACCCGTCACCGGAACTGCGTGCAGTACAGAATGACTCACCGATCACACGCGCGCAGATCTGGGACGGCAGCACCCCCTGGCTGATCAGCGGGTACGACGAAGCACGGACACTGCTGCGCGACCCACGCCTCAGCGCCGTACCCGAGCACCCCAACTATCCCCACTCCACCCCCAGTAAATTCATGCACCGCTTGGGATTTCTGACCATGGACGCCCCCGAGCACACCCGTCAACGCCACTTCGTGGCCAAACCGTTCTCCGCCAAACGCATCGAGGCGATGCGCACTCCGATCGAAGATCTCGTCAACGACCTCATCGACCGAATGCTTGCCGGGCCGCGACCTGTCGACCTCCTCGAAGCTTTCGCGCTACCCGCGCCGTGCACCGTGATCTGCCATCTGCTGGGCGTGCCCTACGCGGACCACCAGTTCTTCACAACGAGCGCCAAATCCCTGATCGATCCCCACGCCACCGCAGAGGACGCCGAAACCGCCCGCCAAGGCCTGATCGACTACATCTACCAGCTACTGACCGTCAAACGCACAGACCCCGGCGATGACATGCTCTCCGAACTCGCCCACGAACACGTCGCCACCGGTGACATCTCCCAACACGACGCAGCCATGACCGGGATGCTGATGCTCCTCGGAGGATTCGACACCACTTCCAACACCATTTCCCTCAGTGCGCTGGCCCTGACAGAAAACCCCGAACAGCGCGACACCCTCCTGTCGATGCGCACACACGACGAAATCGCCGGAGCCATCGAAGAACTCCTCCGCTACACCGCCGTCCCCCAAGGCGGACGACGCCGAGTCGCAACAGAAGACATCGACATCAACGGGATCACCATCCCCGCCGGCGACGGCCTCATCATCGCCGGCGACCTCGCCAACCGCGACGCATCAGCGATCACCGACCCGGATCGCCTCGACCTACGCCGGCCAGTGCACCGACATCTGACCTTCGGATACGGCCCGCACCAATGCCTGGGCATGCCCCTCGCACGACTCGAACTCCAAATCGCCATCCCCACCCTGCTCCGGCGCATCCCAACCCTCCACCGTGCTGTACCCCTGCAAGACATCAAGTTCCGAGAACACGCCATCGGCATCTATGGGGTGGACGAACTCCCCATGACCTGGTCATGACACCAGAACCATCAGGGCAATCAGCCCTGCGCAACACCATCTCCACGATCCTGACCACAGCGGTGCACGACCGAGTGGTCACCGGCCTCTACGTCATGACAGCCGACCGCGATGGCATCACGTACTCCGGCGGAGCGGGAACACGTGATGGCACAAACCCATGGACCGACGACACCATCGCTTGGCTGGCATCGATGACCAAACCGATCGTCGCCGTCGCCGCACTGCAACTCGTCGAGCGCGGTCTCATCGAACTCGACACTCCCACTACCGATCTGTTGCCCGAACTCGCCGCGGCGTACGTCCTCGAGGGATACGACGAGGATCAGCCCCGGCTCGTCCGCGCACGAGGACCCATCACACTACGAATGCTGCTCTCGCACACAGCCGGAACCGGCTACTCGTTCCTACACGCCGATCTCGCGCGCTATCTTCACGACAAGAAGGTGCCATCGAGCCTCGAACTCAAACTCGCCTCGATCGTCGACGCCCCGCTCGTCTACCACCCAGGCACCAACGCCATGTACGGCACCGGCCTGGAATGGGTGGGACTTGCCATCACCCGCCTGACCGGACACGACCTGGCAACCCACCTCCACGAGACGATCTTCTCCCCATTGGGTATGCGCGACACAACGTTCGGAATCACCGATCGCACTCGCTTGGCGGATGTACACACGAAAACACCTCACGGCCTGGTACCCACACCATTCGAGCTGCCCACCGATCCAGAATTCCACTCAGGCGGCGGCGGGCTGTACGGAACACCCCAGGACTACCTGACGTTCCTTCGCATGCTCAGTGCCGGCGGAGCCTGGAACGGTGTGCAGTACCTACAGCCGGATACCCTCGTCGACGCACAACGAAGCCACTCAGCATCTTTCGGGACCATCGAATCCGCTGATTACGCAACGTCGCACGACATCGACCTGATCCCAGGAATCAACACATCGTGGTCGTTGCTCGGCATGCGAAACGAGCAAGTCACACCCGCAGGCCGCCCAGTCGGAACCATGGCATGGGCCGGGGGCGCGAACACCTACTACTGGGCCGACACCGACAACGATAGATCGTCAGCAGGAGTGTTGTTCACCCAGCTCATACCATTCGCCGATCCACAGGTAATACGAGCATTCAATAACGTCGAAGGAGCAGTTCGTACCCGGACCGTACGTCGGCATACGAACTGATCAGCTGTTGCCGAAACCGTTCTCTGTCCGGTTTCGGCAACAGGGGCGGTACGATCCGGTCACAACCGTCCACTTGCTACATTTCAGACGGTACGTGCTGAACTAATCGAACGGCCCGGACGGACGCACGTCCGCCAACGTATATCGCGCAGGCTGTCAAGTGGGTCAACACCAACTAGCTATAACAGTTACTCATTCGGTGCGATGCAGGAATGAATATTGTTACTGGTTTCCTCGTTCGTCCTGGACTAGACCGTGATGTGACCGTTTTCGACATAGCCACAACCGACGGTCATCAGACACCAGAGGAAGTACTCCACGCACTCCGCGCTACCGCTGCCCGCAGCCGGATCGTGCGTACCGACGTCGCCGCCGCCACGGTGTGGACCAGCGACGACTGCCGAGCCGACCACAGCCCCAACCCATGGTCGGCGATGGTACTTGCCCGGGCACTGAACCTGATGCCCGATCTTTCACCCGACGACGTCATAGCTCACCCTGCGTTGACCTTTCGAGGGCTCGTTGTCGTCACCGGCCGCTGCCCTCTGACGGGCGCGCTGAGCGCGCTACGTCCGGCCCCTGACCCACTGGCTGACGCATCGTGAAACCTGGGGGTACCCACTTGAGATGTGACGAATTCCAGACTTCACTTGACCCCGGGCTCTGTCGAGGTTCTAGTCCACGACTTTCGCTCCTTGTCAACCCCATTCAGGGTTGGACTTGACCAACCTTCCGGACTCTGTTCATCCACCTCTGTGCGCCTTAAGTTCTCCCCTAGGAGAGTCCCCACCTGTCACAGCGAATGGAGTACCCGGAGATGACCGATCTGATCCGCGTAGCCTCCGATGAGCTGCGCGCCACGTCCGTCGCAGTCCTGCAATGGATCCGCGCATGGACACCCCACTCTCGAGCGGTAACCACCGTGTTCGGCATAGCGTGGCTGATCTTCGTGATTGTGTGCGGTTTCACCGGCGGAACCGTGTTGTTCGTGATGACCGCCGTCGTCGCTATCGCCGCTGTGCATCTCGTGCGCGGGGAATGGCGACGACCAGGTCGCAGCAATCCAGTTGCATTGTGCGACAACGCCCGCGAACACATTTGCACCCTCGTCTTCCGTCACTCCGACGGGCGCTGGTATCTACCCGACTGCATTACCGTCGGTCTGAATCCCGCCGACTTCACCGACCTCAGCGATCACTTCGATATCAACGACGTCATCACCCATCTCACCGCCGAAGCCGTCGATGTCACGCGCCGCTACTCCGCGGACACTCCGAGCGGAATGCTGCCCCTGGTCGAGATCGTCTCCAACCCGAAGGTCCGCGCTCGCCACTACGCCCTGCGTGGCTCCACGCATCCGATGTCCGACCACCCAGTGGAACCCACACGCGCCTACGGCGACCAAACCGACCTCCACCCCAGCGACAGTCAGGTGGCAACAACTCTCATCCCGGACTCACCCGGGCGTGGACCGACCTTGGTCGGTCCCGATAGTCGAGCGCACCGCGTCGTCGGTACCGAGATAACCGTCGGGCGGGGCACCTACTGCGACATCACCATCAGCGCCGACACCAGCATCTCGCGACATCACCTCACCCTGCGTTCCAACGATGGCGTGTGGTGGTGTGCCGACAACAGCAAGACCGGTACCTGGATCAACGGAGTGCGTGTAACCCCCGGCAGATGGACCGAACTCGCCGACGGCGACCGCATCGCGTTCGGCACCACATCAGGCACGAACACCGCCACGTTCTACCGAACGGGTGCCCATGCTGCCCGCTGACCGGAACCTGCTGTTCTCGCCACGCCGAACCGCCGACCCTGTGCGACACTTCTTAGCCCAATACACTCGGAGGAGAACCGCCTTGAGCAGTGACGTCCCCGCTCACGCGTCGACTCCGCCGACCCCGATGATCCGATGAGCGGCGGCGCGCCTCCACCCGACAATTCGGCCAAGGAAGACGACGGCATGGACCCCCCTGGGCCCGATGGTCGTCAGAAGCCGAAGTTCGACGTCGACAACAACTGCGGTTGGCTCACCAGAATGTTGCTGCGGATCGGCGGCTTCCACCGCCCGTGGATCGACAACAATTCCGACGCCTCCAAACTTGCCGCCCAAGCCGGGATCCTGATTCTGGTGCCTACCATCGCCTTCGGCGGCGTTCTGGCCAGTGCCTGGGCAGTCAACGTCGGGCACCGCTTCAACTACTGGTTCATCTGGGTCCTTGCCGCCGTGTGGGCACTGTTCGTATTCTGCGTCGACCGATGGATCATGACCTCGATCGACTACGGCGACCTATTGGTCGGACCCCAAAACTGGCTTCGGCGAGCATGGCGTTCGGCATGGTTCTACCTCGCACGCATCGGGATGGCGGTCGTCGTCGGTTACGTCATCTCCGAATCGGTCGCTCTCGGCATGTTCAACACCGCAATCGAACGGGAGCTGCCGAGCATCCAGTCCGACAACCTCACCGACTACAAAGCATCCATAGGCGCAGAGTACGACACAGCAATCGCCGATGCGAAAGATGCGCGCACAGCCGCCGAAAACGCTCGAAGATATAGCCAATAGCACCCGGGAGACTGCCCAGGCTGATTGGCAGGATGAACGTCGGGGGACTGGAGGCACGCTTGACGCCGGCGACAGTCCCCCCAGCGCGAACTGTCTACTTCCGAGCGACCCGCGGGAGATCTGCGCGGAAAGCAACAGAAGATACGTGTACAACCAAGCCGACACGACTGCAATTACCAGCCAGCAGAAGGCCCTAGAGGCGCAGGACCTCGTTCGTACGCTGGAGAGCACCCGCCAGACTCGAATCGACGAGAAGGCCGCCAAATACGAAGCGGTCAACGCCGCCGACACCAATGCTGTGACTCGCCACAGAGCCCTTGTCCGACTCATCGGCGACGACCTCGGATACAGATGGTTCTACATCGTCATCATCGTCACGCTACTTGTCGTCGACCTCACCCCACTGCTGCTCAAACTATTCGGCCCTCACACTCCCTACCTGGAAAATGCGCGACGGGACGCAGCTCGTCTGCGCGCCCGCACCACTGTCCAAGTAATCGAAGGCGCGAAGGGCGAAGCGGACGCCCAATACGACTTGGACGACCGCAAGCACCGCAACCGGGCGAACACTGTGGCCCATGCCGGTGACCTCGACGAACGCGAGCACCGCAACCGGATGGACTCGCTGACCCGAGAACACGAGCACACCCTGGCCGACGCTGCCGCGAAGCACGCCGTCGCACAGACCCGTGAAGCGCTGCACAAACTGTCGGACGACTCCGCCGCCGCAAAGGATCTGGCCGACCACTATCTCAAGACCGCGTTTGCACACCTGAAAGAGCGCCGCCACCGTCCGCGCGCAACCCCCACCCAGCCATACACACAACAACACCCGCGCAACGCACAGCAAGGTGAACAACAACCCGACGACCTCAGCGGCGAGACCCCAACTCCGACACCGCAACCCCCACAGACACCGCAACCGCAACCCCCACCGGCGCCGGCACCGGCACCGCGCGCAAGCAACCACAGACCTCCTGCTGCTTCGCCGCGCGATGAGTACGGACTCGAGATCGGCAATGTGTTTCCCGACGACACAGTCGACAACCCGCTCGACAGGCACTGGCGAATCACAAAGTTCTGGCGACACGTCAACGGCGGTTCTCTTCTACTCGCCGTCGACGAGGACAGTCCCGACAACGGAATCGAATACGTGATCAAGGTCTACCTCCCCGACCGCTCCTGGAAGCTCCGAAAGCGTGATCGGGCCCAAGGCCTCGCCGAACTCGATGCTGTTCCCGCACTGGGCGTGTCGATAAACGACGCCGTCGCAGACGTCTACTTTTCGGACATCTACCAAGACCAGATGGTGATCGTCACCCGACGATATCCCCACACCCTGAATACATTTCAAGACGCCCGAATCAACGGCAACGAGCCCGGGGGCTTCGACCTTGCCCTGGTACTGCAGATCGCCGAACGACTACTCAGCGCACTGGCCTGGTCGTGGACGAAAAGAGAGAAGGGGGCTCGCGCGTACCTGGATATGAAGCCCCCCAACATCTGCATCGACAACGACGGCACCCCGAAGATCATCGACTGGGCACTTTCTCGCAGTCTCGATGAGGCCGCACACACCAGCTCACGGCTGCGGTTGCAAAGCCTCTTCTACTCGCCACCAGAGCAAGGCTCAGCAGGGCAGCTGTGGCCGACCCACCTCGTTGCCGCCGACATCTACGCCTGGGCCGCAACTCTGTACGAGATGATCACCGGGAAGCCGCCGTATCTGTACGAGGCCGAACAGCAAGGAATCACCCTCAACGACTTCCAAAACGGCAACCCTCGTGCCGAAAGGGCCTTGGACTCATATCGCAGACTGCGCAGTGGGCCTCTCACCCCGGTTTCGAAGTTCGCACCGTTTGTACCCGAAGGTCTCGACAACTTGCTGCGTCGATGCCTCGACCCTGCACCCGAAAGACGCCACGTAGTGCCGACGGACAACAGTTTCGACGCACGTGTGAAAGCAGCTGAACGTAGCGCGGACCAGCTCATTCGATGGCTACGACTCGTCAAACAAGATGCTCTGCACGTAGACGCAGGCGGCGCGATACCGGCAGCCCAACAGGTCGGTAACTTCACGCGTTTCAAGAAACCTCCCAAGCAACAACAGCAACAGGACGTCATCGGCAATGCTGGCCATCTGGTTCAACAGCAGCACCAGCCGCGAACACCGCACCCCGACAGTGTGCCGACCGACGACCCCCCTTACCTGCCACCGGACAACGATCCGGACGCGCCGCGCTCACCCGCCATCAATCGCTAACGGAGTTCCGATGCCCATCAAGTCAACAGGCCGGCGGTTTCCACGGCCACGCGTGTCGAAGCGTTCGCTGCGGCGACGTCTCGACCGACTTCGGCACTGCCCACTGATCGGACGAGTCGGGACCATCGCGGTGGGTGCTCTCATCGCGGCCGGATTGTGGATGATCGATTGGCGGATGGGCATGGCGATCATTACCGCGCTGTTGGCCGGCTGCGGACTGTGGTGGTTGGCGTCTCGACGCGGCACACGAAACGGTGCTGCCCGAACCGTCGAACTGAGACCCGTCTCGCACACGCCCACCACCGACCGCCTCGGCAAGGCGTCGCTCGACAACACGCAGCGCGTCTTTCTACATGATCTGCGCGGCACGAGCGATATTCCACCCATCGAGTTGCGAGGCGAAACAGTGACGTTGGGGCGCGCACGAGGTAAAACAGCGGTCGTCACCGATAGAAAAACAAGACGCCAGCGTGCGCACTTCGTCCGTCACCCACAGACGCGTCGGTGGTGGGTGACAGCGTTGTCCGGCGCGCCCATCACCGTCGATGGGCATCGCCTGTACGCAGGCCAACCGCCGTTCGAGATACACGACGGCGCGGTCCTGATTGTGGGGGCTTCGGTGTATCGCGTCACGTACGTCGGCGAGCAACATTTCCCGCCGACCATCCCCGTCGGACAGGTACACACCGAGCGTGCTGCGCCCGCCGTGCGACAAAGCCTGCCCCACACACTCGGACGACCTATTCCCCAACCAGCCGGTGACGAGTCACCCACGCAGGCAATGGCACCCGCAGCAGCAGCGCCTCTCAAACTCCAAGCAGCCGGGGAGACCTCGGCGGGCGACCGCCGTCACAACAACGACGTTTTCCTGATTCGAGGACACACATCAGCGATTGCCGATGCCGCGGGCGGCGGCGAAGACGGCGTCCTCACAGCCCGAACCGTACGCGCGACACTACGAACCCTTCTGCCCACCTCGCCTATCGACGACGTCTTCGCCGCCACTGATCAAGCACTTCGAGGACTCCGCGGACGCTCGGTTCTCGCCGCGCCTTCCACGCTCGACGTCCTGACACTCGACACCTCCACTTTCACTGTCTCCGGCGGGCACGTGGGAGACAGTCAGGTGTTTCGTGCCCACACCGACACAGCCGACGACACCGTTCACGTCACAGCGATGACACCAGCCCTGCATCAGCACGCTGCCCTGGACAACGCAATCGGGTTCTTCTCCGACGCCCCAGCGGGCTACACCTACAAGTTGTCTCGATGGCACCAGCCAGCAGTAGCCAATGACCGCTACATCATGGTCACAGACGGCTTCCTCAACGCCTGGTCCGGCCCGCACACCCAAATGGACACCACACCTGATCGAGACCCTGAAGACGCCATACGTGAGGTTCTCGGATCCCAGCCACCGGATGCCAGTCCCGCTCGACTAGCAGAAGCACTCGTTCGTGCGGCCCTTTCTGAGCACAAACGCCACGGCACAATCGCCGACAACATCACCGTGGTCGTGGCGCATCTGTCACCCAGTGCTGAACCGGAACAAGGAGGATCCCGTTGAAAGCGCCCTATGTCCTTCCACCTCTCGAGACTGGACAGCACGGATTCCACGTCGAATCGATCTACACGCCATTCACAAGATACATACTCAACAATTTCGAGGGCGACCCAAGACTGAGCAACAACTGGTGCCCCGCAGTTGTCCGGGACACGGAGACGGGCGCATATCACGTGGTCAACCACAGCGAGTACCCCGTATACGTCGCGATGAGCGTACCGCTTAAGTCATCCAGTTTGTCATACAGGCAGGTGAAACTTGATGCAGCAGAACCTGAACACAGACTGGGTAGCCACACCTACGGCGCAGTACTCGAACAATTACCCAGAGAAGCACGCGAATCAGGAGACGCCCGCGATGAGCGCAAAGGCAATCGCTTTGCACTGTCAGAACCTGGTGCCCGTTACCGCATAGCGGTTGGACCACCTCCAGCGTTTGCAGTCCACGCCATCCGCCGCCAGCGCGAGTACGTTGTACTGGTCGACACGCCCGAAGCAGGCCCCGACACATCGAATTCGGATCTTATCCCGACTTTCGTACCGAACGAGCATATCGAACAGCTTTCATCCAACGAACACATTGCTCGGGCGCTGCGCGAATGGCTACACGACGACAAGCACAAAAGCACTCTTTTCTGGTTGACCTTTCGTGAATATGAATTCATTATCGGCGGGTTCTCGAATCCCAAAATCGTCAGAAAAGGCAAGATAGAAGAGTGGCTTGGAAGCTACTCGATCAGCGAGACAGGCGTATTCAAGAATCTCCACAGAGTCATGGATAAGCATTTCGACGATATCAACAAGCTGTCATGGGCAAGCGAAGATGGCCTCAATCCAGGGATGAGTCGTTGGCTGGTTGACCACCACGTACTCACTGTCTCGGACGTCACCGACTTCGACAACGAGATGAAGAAGGTACACGGTTCGGGATGGACGTCGCTGTTCGGTTGACACAAAGAAGCTGCTGAAGCAGAAAGTGAGCGGTGTTCACGAACAGTCGGCCTCTAGACTCCGAATACCAATTCCCACTAGGTCTCGCGAGGTCGGCGGTGTCACAGCGTTACCGCACATCCGGACGTCTCGTTGCTTGGTTCCCCCGCGTAGAACGTACGAGGACGGAAATCCCATTGCGCCTTTGAGTTCCGGTACGTCGAGCATTCTGAAGGACAGGTCTTCGACGGCGATCGGTCGGCGTGTGGACTTTCGATGGTGAGCGGCAGCGGGCACGACCAAGCCATGGTGGTTACCCGATGCCGTCACGGTGCAGAGAGCGTCGCTGACCGATCGCGCAGTCGAACCTCCACCTCGCAGCTCTGCGATGAACGGGGTGATCACCGCATGATGGCGGCCGCCCGCGGATACGGTCGACAGCGCCTCCGAGGTTCGATGATTCTTCGACTGGCCCCGCAGCACCGACACGAACGGCTCGAACACCGGGGCCCGCCCCTCAGACGGCCGTGATCTTGCCTGCCGATACTCGAACAGCGTGCCCGCGGCTTCTCTCGCGTCCTCGGCATGCGGAGCTGCCCAATACCGGTCGATGCCGGCCTGGATTCGTGCGATCGTTTTCGGCTTCAACGGACGAGTGCGGTCCCCTATCCGCTGGCCGGTCTTGGTCCAGTCGATGATGGTCGAGGCAGGGAGCCAGTCGGGCTCGAGCACGGTGTCCGCACACGCACGTGCGGGGCACCGGTAGGAGTACTGGCTACGGTACTTACCCACAGCCACCCCTGGGTTCTTCCAGGCCTGCAACGCACGCACGGGCCCGCAGCGAGAGCAGGTTGCCGGCGGACGGACCACGGTCTCGAAGTCAGGTGCCCGGTTGCCGGCCTTCCAGAAGCACACATAGAGGCGATCGCGGGACTGCGGCGCTGGTGTCCCAAAAGTCCATGAGTGCATCGAATTCAGGCAGATAAGGCGATGTTCGTAAACGAGGGCGTGCATCGCCGCGATCCATGGCCTGTAGAGAGGCCATGAGTAGATCTCGACGACGTTCTCGACGAAAACCAATTCGTATCGGTGATACTCGGTGAACCGAACGACGTCCCACATCGTCGCCCTCGATCGCTCGGCGGCCTCGGACGGTAGGTCGTCGGACAGTAACGAGATCTGCGCGGCGAGGCGCTTGGCCCCGCGAGCATTCGAGTGCCAGGTGCATTCGGGGCTGAACCATCCGATTGTCGTGCGAGGAAACAGCTTCGGAGTGATCTGAGAGAGGTCCGCGAGGATGTGCTCGGTGTGCTGGTGGTTGTACTGGTGCGTCTCGATTGCCTTGTCCCAGTGGTTCGACGCTGCCGATACCCTCACCCCGGGGATGGCGATCATTCCGGTCGTGGATCCGCCGGCACCGCAGAAGAAGTCCGATGCCGTGATGTCGAGCGATCCACTCATCGTCCGGCTCCGTCGGGCACGCTGTCCCACACCCGTCGGTCGAGGATCCGGCCGGCGGCCTTACGGCCGACTCGTCGAACTTCGGTGCCGTCGTCGAAGTGGTGGTAGTCACGGAATCTGGCGATCACCTCCGCTGGTGCCCACTCGCCCCACTGCTTGAACAGAAAGGGCACATCGGCAGCGGTGCACTGGTCCCGGATCTCTCGTACCCATCGCGGATGCATAGGCCGTGCCCCGCGGCCGGACTCACCGCCGACGATCACCCAGTCAAGCGCTGGTTCGCGCTCGCCGCCGCATTTCGAGTCTTCGACCGAACGGAGCCCGTCGCGAGTCAGCGCTCCTCCGATTCTGCTGGGTCGTAGGCGCGTGAAGTCGATCGGTCCGAGGAGCGGTTCGGCAGAGACGAACCGAAGAGCTGCAGGCGTGTCCAGCAGCGCCCATACTCGCAAGGTCTGCAGTCTTCTGGTCTTCGGCCGAGACGCCGATCCACAGGTTCGGCAGCGGCCAGCTCTGGTACCAGACATCGGCGGGGCGGAAGGCTGCGACGACGCCAGCGATGGCGTCGTCGACGGCGCGGCGGAAGGCATCGGACTGGAGCAGTGCCCGCATCCGAGCGGGTCTCTTGGTAAGCAATTGAAAGGTGTGCTGGCGGGCGAGCGCGATCACCGCGAACACCCGGGCGATGTAGTCGTCCGGGATTGCTGGATGGAAGAGGTCGCTCATCGAATTCACGAAAATCCGGCGTGGCCGGCTCCATCGCAGCGGCTGGTCGAGCTTGCCGGGGCGCATCTCGACGTCGAATCCGTGCTCGAAGTAGTGCCCCGGTGTGCCGCGGAACCGCTCAGCGAGGGTTTGGGCGTAGCAATGATCGCAGCCCGACGAGACTGCGGTGCAGCCGGTGACCGGGTTCCAGGTTGCGTCGGTCCATTCGATGGCCGTGGCGTCGCCCATCATCGCTCTTCCGGGTCGTGGAGGGCATCGAGGAGCTGGAATCGTAGATCGGCGTCAATCGCGAACGAGATCCCCCTGCTGGGCAATTCGATCGTGTAGCTGTTTCGATCAGGTGCGGTCGTGATGATCCATGGGTTGGGGTGGAGCGGGACAGCGTTTGTGTCGGTGGTGGGGTCGGTTTCGGTCATGGCGTCCTCCGAACGTTGGGTCATTGGCTGCAGACGCTCGACGCTGTTTGCGCATCGGCGCTGGTGATGTCGAGGTCGTATTTCGCGGCCACGGTGAGATACGAAGTGACGTAACGGCATTGGTATGGCGCGTTGGGTGGCAGCCAGGTGTCGATTCCCTTGTCCGACTTCTGCTGATTCGTACGTCCGTCCACCGCGAGCAAGTTGATGTCGACGGCGTTGGCGAAGGCGGTTCGCTGGTCGATCGACCAGGCCCACGCCCCTGCGTCCCACGCCCTCGCCAACGGGTACACGTGATCGATCTGAATCTTCCCGAGGTCGTCGATCGTCGATCCTGTGTAGGGGTCGTGGAGTATCCCTGCTGCGACTTTGCAGTCGCGGGTTCCGGGCTTGAACTCGACGTCGATCAGTTGGGTTGCCAGGACGTCGTTTCGAGTGTCACAGCCGTTGTGCGATCCAGGGGCGGACGAGTCATCGGTCCACGCCGGGCCGAACACGCACCCTGAGCCCTTCTTGCAGGATCGGTCGTATCCATCGACGTCTGCGAGCGAGTCCACCGTTTCGAGCTGAGCGAGGAGCTGCGCGATGGGTACAGGCGTGCTCGCCGCGGCTGGGTCTGGGGTGTCGACCACCGCTGGTCGTGAGAGCGGATCGGCGTGCGTTCCGAACGTGTACGTCCCGACCGCGAGTACGGCCATCACGATGGGCACCGCGATGCGGAGTCGTCCGCGCGCGCTCATCGAACCGCCTCCGCCGGCAAGTCGGCATGCCCGCAGCTTCCGCGCCGCCTACGGTCCGAACGGTCTGACCAACGATGCAGTAGTGCCAGAGTCAGAGCCGAGAAGGCAGCGAGCAACGTGCCGGCCAAGGAGATGACCAAACTGACGGTGACCAGATCCTTCACGATCGGCAGAGCCCCGTTGAAGATCGCGAGCATGCCGACGACGTAGCCGACACATGCAAGCGCAACAGTGCGAGCCTCGCGGCGGCCATCTTCGGCCGCGAGGTGGCGCTCTACGTCGTGGATGAGGCCGTCTCGGCCGGATTGTGGGTCCATCAGGGAGTCCTTTCGTAGTGAGCGCGATAGCAAACGCAGTCCTGCACGGGGTAGATAGCGTCGCGGTGAGGTCTGTGACAGCCGGCCACTGAATCGCACCCCAGGAGCGTTCTCCTGTGGCCGCACCGGGCGGGCAATATGCGCCCGGGTGTCACAAGCGTTGCGAGTTCGGGGCCGTCGGGTACTGGTCTAGTGGCCGGTCGCCGGGATGGACCGGGCCGACGTTGCGACGCCACGGCCCGGTCAGGTAGTCGTAGTGCTCTTGAGTGAAATCGGAACCGATCAGATCTCGTACGACCAAGCCTCGGCCGACATCGCGGGCAGCGACTCTGGCAGCCCCGCATCCGAGGACGCCGAGCAGGTTCATGGTCGCTGTGAGTTCGTGACGCCGATTGTCGCCGCAGGCCGCCGTGTGGGCAGCGTGTGTCGCTTTCCGCCAGCCGGGTGCGCACCACCACGCGGCGCTGACCGTCTCCGGTGCGGTTTCCAGCAGATCGGACTCGACGTCGAGGGTGCGCGCCAAGTCGAACACCTGCCGCCACCGCAATCCGAAAACCACCTCGAAAACGTGGTCCGTCAGCTCATGGTCAGGAACGGTTGGTCGGAAGCGGTCGGCGGCGTTCGGAGTAGCAGCAAAGTACCTCTCAGACAGGCCGTGTTGCATCCGGCGATGGACTTCGCTGGCGATGGCGCTGTGCGCCTTACTGTTCGAGCTGCAGCCGGTACTGCCGGCAGCTCGTGCGTGCGGTGAGAGGTCGACCGAGGGCGGCCGCGTTGTCGAGATCGAGGATTGCATGGGTACTCCCGTTTCTGTGGGACAGATGGTCGGTCTGTCGATCAATTTCTGACTGGTCTCTGTGCCGCTATGCGACCAACAACGCGGCGCGATATCACTCTGCTGCTTAATTTTCCGATCTTTCAGCGCCGTCCAGCCAGTCACCGATCCTGCCGCGGACGGCGTCACCACCGGGGGGATCGTCGTAGGCGTCTTCGAGCGCTCCCCGCGCTCCGGATGAGATGACCGCGAGATCGCAGTCTCGTGTGTCGGCCCAGTCGCCCCACGTCCATCCCCTTCCTGCGTCGATGTGAAATTGTGTTGCTGCAGCCGGAACACCGTCGACGAAGACTTGGATGTGGGTAGGACCATCTGGATCGCGGACGACGATCACCTCGATCCGAAGTGCGGGGGCGAATTTTCTCGTCACGATGTCGCACCGGCCAGACGCTCCGGTCTGTCGAACTCCCCTGCCGCCCGACTGTTCGAGTTCACAGTCCGGTGGCGCTGCGACGAAGCCTCTCTCGGTGGTCGCACACCCTGGACGGGATCGGTATCCATTGCGCCACTGCGGCGTCGAAGCAGCCACTCGATCCCAGTTGCTACAGCACACGCCGAGCAAGAAGCGGCGAACACCATCGCTACACGGCGCGGATCTCCGTCGATGGCGGCATGGTCGGTCCGGCGTAGCAGTGCAGCCCAGGCCAATCCGGCAAATGCAGCAAAAACCGCCAACACTGCCGCCACACCACGCGCTACGGCCAGCGCGCAGTCTCGCGGCGAACCCGAACTGCTCGCAGGTCCATGATTCCTACCGTCGATCCGGACGAGGACTCTCATATTCGACACACCTCTGCTCTTCTCGGAAGTCGGATGGTCAGTCCGCTCATCTGGTGAAAACGGCGACAACAACGAAATGGTCGACGCCGCGGCTTCGTGGAACCACCCACCAAGCCGATACGCCAGGACACTACCCACCGGACCCGGAGTTCGCTAGGGCTCAGCAGCGAAAACGTCCCCGGCGCACCCAGTGCCGGGGACGGGCCTGGGGCGAGCAGCGACCCGGCGCACCGAACCGCCGCTCACTCCTCTCCCCAAGGCGTCCCCTACTCGGTCCCGTACAGCTCGCAGCGGTAGTGGTCTTGACCGCGTTCGTCCACGGCGTCCCAATCGACGCCGACGGCGTCGGCAAGGTGCCGCAGGTCGCCCAGAAAGTCTCCGAACACCGTTGTCAGCTCCTCGGTTTCGAGGCCGATCGGCCTGGCGTATGCGATCAGCCCTTCGGCAGCGTTGGCCGCTCGAACACCGTTGTCCCGGCTTCGGGTATCGAGGGTGTAGCCGATGCGCGGACGCTCGCGTCCCTCGACCGATGCGCGGAGTTCTTTCGACGTCTCGATGCCAGGTAGTCGCTCGGCCTTGTACTCGATAGATGCGTCGGACATGTTGTGTGCCTTTCTTTTTGTGGGAATCGCTACACGATGGGCGTGCAGTGCAGTGCGGCCATCAGGCCGGTATGGATGGCGTGAGCCGGGGATGGTTCGGCGTGTTGGAGGACGTGGGCGGTGGCGTCATCGATGACCACGGTCATGTGGGCTCGGTGGCGGGTGAGCATCACGCACGCTCTGCCGGAGTCGAGATTGAACGGCTCGGCTGTCCGGTACCCGGCAAGCGGGTGCAACACGACAACGGCGGCGCGTTCGAGGCCTTGCAGAGAGTTTGCGGTGCCGACAAGTACGTCGGGGTGATCCGAGAGCAAGGCCCGGACAGCGGCAGCCTGCGTGACATGAGGGACGACGACAGCCAGGTCCGCCGCTGTCATGGCCCGCTGCCCGTCCGGTGTGGTCACATCGGCGTCCAGCAGTTCTCGCGCGCGCAGGGCGCACTGTGTGGCCAGGACGGGGTCGGTTGGGCCTCCGATGACCCGCACTGGCCGATGCGCGAGTTCAGGCAGGTCGGGGCCGCTGGAATCGGTCAGATGCTCCGGTGGGCGACGGGAAGTAAAAGGCAGGCCGGGGTAGAACAGCGGTTGAATGAGGGCCGTTGTCCTCGCGCCGAGACGCCAGGTGTGTTGCAGACGGACCACGCCGACCGAATCGCCGTGAGCTGCTTGCAGAGCGAGGGGGGCAGGCAGGTTCGGTGCGGTCTCGCTGCCCTCCCACCGCGATACGTCTCCTGTGACCACCGGATCGATCTGTCCGGGGTCTCCGACGCAGACGACCTGTCGAGCCATCGCGCCGAGCGCCCCCAGATCGGCGTAGGTGCATTGCCATGCTTCGTCCACGATCAACACATCGGCACCGATTCGGTCCGGGTCCGAGAAGAGCCACCGCGCCGTGGTACCGATGAGAATTGCGCCAGTCTCATTCGACCACCGCACTTTTCGTCCTGCCACTACGGGAGTGTTTCCACTGTCGGGGAGGGGCGCTTTCGCTTTCCAGATCAACGCTGCTCGATCTGTCAGCGCGCCGAGCCGACGTGCGATTTCCACGGCTTGTTCTCGGGTTTGCGCCGCGATACCCACCCGTAGGTCTGCGCGATGGGCCAAGGCGGCGGCGAGCAACGCGACCAGTCGAGTTTTTCCTGCGCCCGGTGGTGACGGGACGACGACGGCGGGGTCTCCGGACCACACAGAGAACAGCACGCGTGCAGTGATCGGGTCGGCCATGATCTGTGATCCGGGCCAGTGGGCGGGCGATGACGGTTCGGTTCCCGTGAAAGGTGTTGCGGCGGTTTTCGGGGTGTCCGTTCGGGGTGCGACGATACGCATTGTTGTGCCGTTCTTCTTCTAATGTGTTGTCAGTGAACATTTTTGATCCCCTAGTGATCCTGGACATCCTCTGCACCCGCTATCAGGACATCGAGCGGGACTTCGCGGCGCACGGCGCTCGGGGCTTGTCCGGTCGAAAGCCAGGAACGGCGAGCGCGGTACAGATTCCAGTACCTCGCCCGTCCTGCTCGCATCGTCGCCGGTGAAGGCGGTTGGGGCATCAAGGTCACCTGGTCTCCGTCGTTCGGTGCGTGCGCTCCGACCGAGCCGAGACCGAGCGTCAGTTTGCCGTTGACCACCTGTGCGGACGTGACGTCGGCAGAGAAGCGCTCGAAGAATTGATCGAGTGCTGATCCGACCCATCCCGTAACTGCCGAATCAACCCGCATCCTCGAGTCCAGCCGGTCGCAGGTCACCGACACCGAAACGTTGCGGCGGCGTGAACCTGTCGGCGGTGCCGCCACCGATGCGATGCCCTGGGCCACGTGTCCCGTGTGCAGCGCTCGTACTCGCCACAGTGGATCACTCAGCAACGCAGCGGCTTTGAGGTCGGCGGCATCGCATCGGGTCCGTAGTCCCATGGCTGCACTAGCTGAGTTGTCCGGCCGTGACCAGTCGTGGCCCGCAGTCGTGGCCGACAATGTCCGATCCCAGGAGTATCGGTCATCGTCGTGTATCGGATCGAGAAGCGGCAACAGCGGTCCCGTTGCGATGCACGCTGCCCACTCATGCAGGCCTGCGACGCTCTCGTCGGTAATGCCGAGCCAGGAACGCCATGTTCGGGCCGCTCGCTCGGCGTCGGGCGCAGTGCCGAGGACCAGACGCGAGGACGACGCAGCAACCAGATCGATCACCGCCGACGTTCCGGGATGGTCGGCCCGATCGGCCCACCATCCGATCATGGCGGCAGCCCCCGCTATGTCCGGATCAGGGTGGTGGGCGTGCGCACGCGCCAGGGCCAGCAGGCTCGGTATCGTCGCGGCGTCATCAGTGAGCAGCATGGCCGGTTCAGCCGTACCCACCGTCGTTGCCCCGTTGCGAGCGAGCAGGGCCAGAGCCTCGGTGTCGTGCGCGGACTCTTCGGTGCATCCATCTCGAGCGACGGACACGGCCAGCGTTGTTCCTCGCGTGACCGCACGCACGGCCACTGCGGTCGTGGACGGCTTGAAGGTTGCATGTGCCAGCCGAGGGACCGGTTGCATCTTCTCGGCGGCGTAGAGGCGTTGCGCGAGGTCGAACCACTCCACGCTCATCGCTCGTCACCGTCGACGAGGATCAGGGCGTTGCTCGCGCACTCCCACCCTGCGCGCAACGCCATTGTGGCGGCGTCGGCCGCTGCGCTGGCGACGACGATGCGGATATCGGCGGCGGCGATTCCAGTGCCGGTGAGCACCCTGTCTGCGTACTTGAGCAGTTCCACGGGTCCGCTTTCGTTCATCGCGTGGCCCCCGATCCGACTGGCACGTGCACCGTCGATGCCCATGCCGGTGTGACGCCCCTACCCTGGACGCCGCCGATGATTGCGCACACCAGGTGCGACCTCGTGGGCCGGTCGGGCCAGGGTGTATCGCCATCGGTCAGCACCACGACGACGTGGGGTGCAGGGCGCGCAGCGTTGGCTGCGGCGATTCCCACCCTCATATCGGTTCCGCCACCACCAACCAACGTCACATCAGCGACCGATCGTACGTGTTGTGCCGTAGTGGATTTGGCGTCACACGCCAGAATCCGAACCCGGTCGCGTGCGATGCCACCAGCTTTGAGAACTCCCGCCACTTCGCCCATCGCGGCATCGAGGTCTGCGCTCGTCATCGACCCGGACGTGTCGATGACGAGCGAAACCGTGATCGACGGCCCCCGCATAGCCGGGGCGACGATTCCAGGAATGCGACGACGGGAGGGACGGGAGTACGAATAGTTCGTCCTACCCGCCTGCTCTGCCAACGCACGCCGAATTACGGCCCGTAGCAGACGATCCCACGCCACAGTCGGCGGGGCGAGAACATCAGCTGCCCACCGGACCAGTCCCGCCGGGGCACTACCTCGACCGGTACCAGCTGCTTCGCGAACTGCCTGCGCGACAGATCGGCGCACCAGGTCCGCTTCCGCATTGTCCAGTCCCTCCGTGATCACTTCTCCCGAGCCGATGAGTTCGCCGGGGACCGCAGGGCACCCCGATCCTGATCCGCATCCCGGATCGCCTTCAGCGCCAGCGAGTTCGACGGCAATCGGTTGCACAACCGGGTCACGTAGGTAGTCGTAGTACTGCTCGGCTGTGTCTCCGGGAAGGCAGCCGAACGATTGAGGGGTGATCACCCCTTCGGGCAGGCCGACTCCCGCAGCCAACAGGTCGTCGTTGATTTCGGCGTCGGCCGCGAAGTTCCACACCAGGTGATCGATGGGCTTCCCCAGAGCGGCGGCGCGGTCAGCATGTGCCCGCAACAGATGCCCGACCTCGTGCAGTAGCACTGCACCGACCATCGGCACCGGCCATGCGCAAGGCCCGATCAACAGATCCGGGTCCAAGTACAGCCGCCACCGAGCATCCACCGCGAAGGTACCCAGGCCCGGTGCCGCCACGGGTTGGGCTGCGAACAGGGCGCGCATGAAGTAGGGCATGTGTTCGGCCGACACCAGCCGTGCGAGTCGGAACGCTCGCATTTCAGCCGGTTCGAGCGCGCGCACACCGCTCATGCCGCTGCCTCGACCAAGCCCGCTGCCACCAGCATCGGTGCAAATCGGCGCGCGCTGGCCGGAACGGAGGCCTTCGCCGGTCGCGCTTTCGCCAGGGTTCGTGCCGCAGCCCCGGCTACGTCGGGCGCTCCTGCCTCGGCGGCGGCAATCAGCGGACCCCAGGCGTTGCGCCACGCTTCGACAGTGCCGCGCGAGGCCGCCCACGCCGTCACACCGGACAGCACGGCCCACACCAGATCAGGACGCGAGCGCCAATCGAACGCTGTCTCGGGGTTTTCGACAACGGCTACGGGGTCGGGGAGGTCGGCGTTGCGACGCCATTCGAGGAACTCGACACCGGTGCCTTCCCCGATCAGGCCGAACACCACCGCGTTGGTCGCGGCGTTGTCATCGTCGCGAAGATGTGGCAACACCTTCGCGAGCATCGACCAGGTGCGCCGAGACGGCCATGCGCCACCTGTCTGCACTCCGACCTTCGGGAACGCATCGAGCGCCTCGGGTGCACGCTGGATGTACCCGATGATGGAACTGCGCACCAACGCCTCCCGCTGCTCGTCGCTGGTCACCGCACGCGAATAGGCTGTGCTTGCCCAACCCGTGGCCATGCCGTCGAGCCATTCATCGACAGACGGCGTGAACTCGATGTGGCAGAAGCGGTTTGCCAAGGGGGCCTCCAACTCGTACCCCCCTGCTGCGCAATCGGGCGGATTTGCACCTGCGATGACCCGAGTCTCCTTCGGCAGTTGCAGATCACCCACCTTCAAATCCAGTGCGACTGCCAGCATCGCAGCCTGAACGGCCGGTGGACTCGTGGTCAGCTCGTCCAGAAAGAGGTAGCCCCCGCCCTCTGCATGTAGCCGTCGCGCCCAATCCGGGGCCTCCAATCTCACTCCACTCTCACGGACTACCGGCAGGCCTGCGAAGTCGGCAGGCTCCCGCAAGGACCCCAAGACCGTTTCGCACAACACCCCTTCGGATGCAGCAAGTGCTCGAACCAGGCTCGACTTCCCCATACCCGGCCCCGAAATCAACAACGACGGGACACCAGCCCTTCCGCACGCATCCACAACAGTTACCGCAGTCGCCAAATCCGGCATTTGAAACTCCTCGAAAGATGGGCAAGATGGTCAGTCTCGCCAACAACAGAACGCCTCAATCATACCGCGCCAGAACGCTTTTCACCCAGTCACACCAACCGCCACTGTCCCCGGCGCACTCAGTGCCGGGGACAGTGGCGGTCCGGGCTCAAAAAGCACCGGACCGCCACGTGTGCTGGGTGAAGTGTCCGGGTCCCTCGATATCGTCGAACCCACTCGAAAAAGGCCGGGTCGCCCGAAAGAAAGGACCCAACACGTGACACCGCTCGAAACAGCCATCGCCGTGCCACTGCCCCCGCCCGCGGCGGCGGACATTTCGTCATGGCGCTCGGACGCATTGTGCGCACAGACAGACCCCGAGGAGTTCTTCCCGCCCCCGGGTGGAGCAACCAGCAGAGCAAAGCGGGTCTGCGCAGAATGCCCCGCCAGAGCTGCTTGCCTCGCCCATGCACTGACGTACAACGAACAGCACGGCATTTGGGGCGGAAAGACACCACGAGAGCGCCAAGAGCTTCAGCACACCACAGCCACAGAGAGCCGGCCTACCCGGCATCAACAACAGGCGCTCACGATAGCCACGCTTTCGGCCCAGAACGTCCCAGTCGAGTCCATCGCAAGCCAGCTCGGAATCACCACCCGGCAGGTGTACCGAATACGCTCCCGCACAGCGTGAATCAACGCGCGAGTCGCCGGTCAAACCTGCCCGGTGATGCCGACCCCGTTATAGTCGGCGCGGTCAACCGCGGTTGATTGTTGAAGCGTCTCGACTTGCGTCGCTCCTCGCTGAAAGCTTCTCGCCGCAGGAGATGTCTTGGCCGGCGAGAAGGTCCGCAAGAACGACCGCGCGCGCCGCATGGGCCAAGATTTCGGCAGGTAGCGGTGGACCATCGAGGGTTCGGATTCGCATAGTTGTCAGTATGGCGTTCGACTCCGACAAGTTGCTGTCCCGCAACGTTTCCGGTGCCGATTCACGGGTCACTGGGGTGTCCATGGCATGCATACCTCGCGCATTCTCGACCAGTGCATGTGCGGTGGCCGTATCGCGCCTCGGCCCAAACCGCCTGTTTCGACTGTTGGTTTGCCCTGCAGACAGATCCGTGGGCTCAGGCGACCGAGGTGGCCGTTCGGATGGAGGTGGCCGGCCGACCAGGCATCGATGTCGACGGGATGCACTTCCCATCTCAGCACCTGCCCCTCACCCTGGCTGCGCTTCTTCCCGATTGCATCGATCGATGCCAGGGTTGCGCTCACCCGGTCGATGTCGCCGACACCTCGCCAGAGCACAGTCCGCGTGGAGGTCAGTAGGAGCGGCATCTGGCGTGCGCGATATCGGCCCTGCCGGTCGGAGATGACCGATGGTCGGTACCTCGAGAGTTGCTCGAGCGCACGGTGGTCGGGGCGTCCGCTCCAGTGATGGATTTCCGGGGCGTCGACCGGGTCTTCGGGATAGGCGTATGTAGCGCACCAATGCCAGTCGTCGCCTCCCCCCAGAGTGCACCGAGCGAGTGGCAGATCCAGATCGGCGGGCACTTCGTCGGGGCCGGCGGCTTCGAGGTACTGTCCGCGGCCCCGAGCAGCGGCTTTCTCGTCTTCCCACATCTCGGATGCGAGCAAGCCATCGAGGCTCGTCGCCCATGGAGCTGCATGCGCAAGTCCGACCGCCAGGTGTGCTTTCACCTCAAACGGCCTCATCACGTCAGCGCCTCCATGACTTCCAGCGCCTCCTCACGGCGCTCTCGAAGATGGGTTCGCCAGTCGAGCTCCTTCGGGTCGTCGCCGGCGAGAAGGGTCCGCTCGAAGCTGGTGCGGACGAGACCGTGTCCGATAGCTGTACGCCCGCCGATGGTTCCGGACTCGACGAACCTGCCGACGACGTCGGAGAAGAAGGCCACGTCCAGATCGGTTGCGCGATCGAGACGCAAGAAGGACTCGAATCGTGTACCGGCAGGCAGTGTTTCGATCTCGTAACGCATCAGAGAGCTACCGTCGACGGTGGCTGCGTCGGTTCGGGCGACTGTGGGGAAGTCATGATCGGTGGAATCGTCGAACCGGCTGTATCGTTCGAGCGCCATGGTGTCGAATTGGCTCAAGACAGCACGGTCAGGTGCGGGACGGCTCATGAGGTGGTCGGTTTCGAGGACGTGCGGAATCACTTTGCCCACGCGGAGACAGCCGTCGATCATTCGACCGCCGCCGCTGCCGCCAAAGACGCTGACCTGTGGGTTCAATGTACGGAGCCGGTGGAGCCGTTCGCCGGACAGTGGCTCTCCGGTGACCTTGGTCAGGCTGCCCCCGTTCCGAAGTGTGTGAGCTGCAGACAAGCTGAGAAGCCCTTCGTATGCAAGGGCGTCCCGTAATAGCTCCTCTCCGATCCGCCGGAGCGCCCCTCGGAAGGAGTTGCCGGACACAATCGGAACCAAGGCTGCGGAACCGTTGGGCTGCAGTATTTTTTCGCGCCGGAACAAGGTCGTTGTGGTGGCGCTGTGTTCACCGCGGTGCGAGATCGCCGAGACCGCTGTGATGTCGAGCTGCCAGCGCAGGGTCGAGGTCACTTCTGCCTCCTGGGCGATGTAGCAGTCGCTGTGGTGGCCCGGCGCGCTTGAACAGCTTCGGCCACGATCCGTGTTCGGAGTACGAGGGCGGTGGTGTTTTCCCGTAAGAGGGTCAGGACCGGTATCGATTCCTCGCGTAGAAGGACCGATAGTTCGAGGCGTTGTTCTTTCGTCGACGGCGCTGACTCGAGATCGGTTGCCACGGTGCTCCACCATCGATCGAGGTCGGCTCCGCCGGTGTATGTCGCGACCCGGACTCGGTCTGGCAGGTGGTGGTCCCAGTACAGCTCTCTCCGGCGTCCCACCCACCCGGTGTCCCAGTTGATTCCGTAGTGCAGCAGCAGCAACAGTCGTTCGGCTATTGCTGCTGCACCGGTGACGGGCGGCAGGAAGCTGGCTGCGTCCAGCCAGGTTTGGGTCGGTGTCGTAGCTCTGATCGGGGTCATGCCGTGCCTCTGGTTGACGTTGAAGCCGTCGCTGCGAGGTCGAGGTACACAGGCCGCTCTCGCCACGGATCGAGGCTGTCCCAATCCGCGAACACAGACGTCCACGTTCGATGCGGAATGTTCTTGAGCGTGCTGAATGCCGGCGCTGCGCGCGCAAGGGCGGCCAGGGAGAACCCTCGCCGTCGCAATCGCACGACTGCGCTCAGGCGTTCCGCGTCGTGCTCTGTCCATGGAAGCGCGATGTCGTCGACGGCGACCCGACCCCACCGGGCATGAGGAAGAATGTGCTTGCGCCCAGGACGTAACGGAACGACGACGGCGGACGTCGGAGAGATCGCTTGTCCCAGAACGCGACGTAAGCGGGTCTTCGACAATTTCGTGGCACGCCGTGGATCGCTGGTGACCAGCAGGAGGTCCGAGCGAAGTGCCGTTGTCGTGTACACCCAAACGCAGACGCGACACATCGTAGGAGCCGCAACGTCTACCCACCCGTCGAACCCGGTGAACGTTCTCGACACAGTCTCACGCACTCGCCGTCCGGAACCTTCTGTCGCGCCACCGCACCGCGCGCACGCGGAGTCACCTGAAACTCCGGTTGGTGGCCACGAAACCGCAAATCCTGTCGCGGCCTCGTAGGCGGTCGTCACAACGTCGAGCGCTGCTCTGCCCCTTGATAGTTCGGCCATATCTGTACTCTAACGGCGCGCCCGGACACTACGGACAGGCCAACTTTCACCGGCACAGTCCAACTCACCAAGGACTCGGGCCGGGCGCTGGTGCGTGCCGGCCGACGTTGGCAGGAAAGTCGTCGGCGAGCAGAGCAGCCAGCTCAACGAACGCGCGTTGTGCAGGCTTGCCCAGTAACTCGAGATCGATGGTGTCGCCTTCGGCAAGGTGGTCGTCGTACGGGACGACCTGGACGGCGCGAGTGCGTTCTGCGAAGTAGGACTTGAGTTGCTCGACATCGAGGGCGGTCGAGCCCTTCCGTGATTCGTTGATGACGACGACGGTGCGTTTGACCAGGTCGTCGAAGCCGTGTCGCGACAGCCATTCGAGGGTCGCCCCAGCGCTGCGTGCTCCGTCCTTGGCTGCGGAGGAGACCAGGACCAGTGCGTCGGCTTCTTTGAGGACGCCTGCCATGGCCGAGTTCATGAGACCGGTGCCGCAATCGGTCAAGATGATGTTGTAGAACTGTTCGAGGATGCGCAGTGCGGCGGTGTAGTCGTGCTCGTTGAATGCTTCGGAAACGGACGGATCACGCTCGCTTGCAAGAACTTCGAGCCTGCTTCGCGCTTGCGAGGTGTAGCTCCGTACGTCGGAGTAGCTGTGTACTTCTTTGTCCGCGAGCAAGTCTCGCACTGTGCGGTCACTGTCTCGGTGAATGCGGTACGCGAGCGTCCCGAAATCTGGGTTGGCGTCATAGGCAATGACGCGGTCGCCCCGCAGTGCTGCGAAGGTCGATCCAAGCCCTGTTGTCGTGGTTGTTTTTCCGACCCCGCCCTTCATGGAGAGGACTGCGATCTTGTAGTTCCCTCGAACCGGTTGCCGTACGCGGCGCAGGAGCTGCTCGTACTCGAGTTCAGCCGGCGACTGGCCGGGATTGGCTGAACCGAAGGAGAGTCGGTAGAGCCATCGTCGCCAACCTTTGCTAGGTGGCAGTTGCGCACGGCGGATCAGCTCCAGTTCGTCGATCGACCGCGGAGGGGCAACAGCTGCTGTCGGCCTTGCTGTCGGAATTGCTGTGGGCACTGGTTCTACCAACTGAACGGGCTGCGAGGTGAAGGGGCGATGAGCTGTCACTGCCGGAGAGTCGGGGGCGCTTGTTGGCTCCGGGTGAGATGTCGGTGCTGAACTGCCGGCCGACTTGTTGGTGTGCCATTGCTCAACAGCGGGTGCGGAGCCGCCCTGCCCTGGCCAGGCCGAGGGCCGGTCCGGTATTGGTACCTGACCATCGTTGACGCGCGGCGGCCGTGGGGCCGGCTCCGAGGTGGGTCGATGAGCACCAGAATTGGGCTGGCTCGCCGAGGGGGAGCTGCTGGGTGCGGCGCTGGGCCGGTCTCTCGGCACGATTTCGGATGCGACTTTGGACCGGGCTTGGGGTACGTTTTTTGACACGTTTTCATCAGCGTTGTCGGCTGCGATTCTGGGTGCGTCGATTGGCACGAATTCGCTGGCTACAGGCTGTTCACGGGCGGGTTCTGGCTGACCTGCACCTGAGTCCTGGAGGAGGTCACTGTCCTGCCCATCGTGGCGATCTTCCGACCCCCCTTCTGGCTCGGAATCGTTCGACTGATCGGTCGCATTGTTCGCCGCCGACGGATCAACTACCCACCGGGGCAACGCGCTGCCTGGGTCGGACTCTGTGGGACTCATCGGTCGCCACCTCTTCCTCTTGCTCATTCAACGGACGATATCCGGGCGAACATAACACCGGCACCGGACACCTCGAACAACCCGAAAACTGCTGCCGAGCGACCACACGGACGCCCATTGTGTAACCGGTAATTCCGCCTGTTCGGGGTAGCAGCTTCTGCTTCGTCCAGTCTGAAGTGTCCGTGTCCCGACTATCGTTGTGGCGGTGCGTAGCAACGATTTCGACGGCCTCGATCTCACTCGCCTGCGGTCCCTTCGATCCTCGCGACATGACATTTCGACGATCGTCGATCGCGTGGCCGAACACCTCGACGAATTCGATGGGTACGTCGCATTCAGCGGTGGAAAGGATTCCGTCGTTGCTGTTGATCTCGCCCGTCAGGCGGACCCAGATGTCCCGGTAGCTTTTTTCGATTCCGGTCTCGAATACCCCGAGACCTACGCCTACGTCGAGCAGATTGCGACGAAGCTGGGACTGGACCTGCACATCATTCGCGCTGAACCAACGCTGTTGACTGTGATGGCCCGGACCGGGGAATGGGACCACGGCGGTAGCCCGTCGGCTCATGTACCCGCGCGAGGCTTCGAGACCTTGATTGCGCAGCCTGCCCGGGCTGCGCACACCAAATTCGGTGACGGGGAGGTCTGGGGCGTGCGGGCAGACGAATCCAGGAAAGGAACCGGCAGGTGGTCGATGTACTACTCCGCTCTCGCACGTGAGATCAACGAGCGCTGCCAAGGCGCGAGCTGCTGCAGCAACAAAGCGGAGCAGCGTCGACACCACGGGGGGACGGTTCGCCGCAACGATGGAACTGTGGCCTATGGTCCGGTGTGGGACTGGTCCGCGGACGATGTGCTGGCCTATTCCCATCAGCACGAGCTTCCGAGCAACCCTGTCTACGCCAAACTGGCCGCGCTGGGCGCACCTGCAGCGAATCTGCGGGTTTCACACATTCTCGACGGAAATTTTCTCGAATCGGGCAGGGTCACTCGTCTGCGTCGAGGTTGGCCGAGCCTGTTCGAGGAGATCGCCGCAGTGCTCCCTCGAATACGCGAGTTCGTGTAGATCGCCATATCGACTGTGCGCGTGTAGCATTCCTGGTACTGAGATTGCACAGGGTGAGTCGGAGGCACACCACACGGTGGCCTCCGACTACTTTTTCGTGTCGAACCAGGAGATCTCACATCCGGCGACCGCCGCTATCCCTGGCTCATGAAAAATGAGCTTTCAGGGTTGAGCTCCAACAACAGTCGATATCCCGGTCCTGTCCGCTCGGTCTCATCTGTCAGGTTCAGCATCCGACCCACGAGATCGTCTCTGCCGATCTCGCGAGCGAATTCCCTCGCGGTGACGAGACGTTCAGCATGGCGCGCTTCATCGACTGTGGTGAGAGATTTCCGGATCGAGAACCCGCCGTTGTAGGCGGCCTGCTCGGCTGCTCTTGACGGCAGAGGATGGGTCATTTCCTCGAAGGCGTCGTCGGTGAGCGGCGATCTGTTTCCCTCCATATGGTGAAGATTTTCGGCCACCTGTCGAATTGTGGGTGTCGCGCCTCCAGATCCGGAGTGCAGGAGGTATGCCCAGGGGGTCGAGTGCACGAGATAGCGGGGGATGTAGCGCTTGTTTTTGCGGCGTCTCCTGGGGATGAGAGCCGCCGGGAAGTCCGATACCGATGGATCGCCGTGGATCGCTTTGACTTTCTGCGCCGCGGCTATTGCACACCCCCAGTCCAACGAGCCCCACAACGGGTACGGAACGTGCCCACCGTGCACCGCTCTGAGGTTTTGTGCGATCGCATCGTGATAGTGGCCTCCCACGAGAAACCTGTCCTCGGGCCACCCGTTGAAAAAGACGTACAGCGGAATTGCATCTTCGGTCAGGCTCTTGAAGATCAGGTTGTCGTATTGCTTGACTCCCTTCACTGTGTGTCCGAGCTGCTCGTACATGTCGGCATCGTGACTTGCGCGTTTCGCTTGAATTCGGAGCTTGATCCACCGCTCCTCGGCCGAAGAACCGATCCACCACTCCCAATCTGCGCCGTTTCCCGCTTCGACAGCCTTGTCGAACTTCGTCACTCGCAACGACGGAATGTGAGTCTGCAACCGAATCAAATTGAGATCGGTGAGCGTCTCTTCTCCAGGTCCGATGCCGCCTGCAATTCCCGTCTCCATCAGGTCCCACGTGTCGGAAGCAGCGAAATTCATTGCATGGACCATATGGTTGGTCCGAGGGTGTCTACTCATTCCGTAGTCGATTTCAAGCGGTCCTGCGGTCGCGTCGCGATCGCAGTTCGTCGATCCCGGCGACCTTGCCGCTTCCCGCAGCGACTGCAGGGAGCGCACGGATATCGGCAGCCACGTCCGCGACTGTATGCCCGAGCGCGATGCCGAACACGCCCTGCCCACCGCGTAACAAGTCCACAATCTCGTCGTCAGATGTGCACTCGTACACCGAAATACCGTCGCAGAGCAGGGTCACAGATGCCAGACCCTGGGCGTCACGCGCACGCAGGCACTCGATCGCAATGCGTACATTTTGCAAAGACACTCCGGCCTCGAGCAGGCGACGAATCACTTTGACCACCACGATATCGGAGAAGGCATACATCCTTTGCGATCCCGAACCGGATGCAGCGCGGATCGACGGTGACACAAGCCCTGTACGGGCCCAGTAGTCGAGCTGGCGGTACGTTACCCCAGTCACTTGCTGGACCTGGGGCGATTTGTACCCCGGACACCCGTTCACGGCGTCGTCGGCGATGCCGTTCGAGGTCTTGAAAAGCCCCGGCACGATGTCCTCGAACGAACCCTGTTCGCTGCAGCTCACAACTCGCACCCACCCTTTAATCGATCGTTCGATGCACGATACCGCTCGACATCACTCTCCTTTCTCTCCCGGCCAGCGGGCCAGCTCTGCACGTTTGGCCCGCACCGTTACTCGGTGGACAAACCGAGCAGCCATCCGATGAACGGCGTAAGACGAGGAACACCGAACCTGAAGAGCAGAAACACCGCGAGGAAGACGGCTATCGTGACCCGCCTGGATCGGAACTCCGTGAAGGAACGGATCGCTATAACGGCAGTGACTGCCACTACCAGGGAGCAGAAGTTCAGCACGTCGTCGCCGCTCGTCCGAGCAAACCTGCCGATGCAATCGGGCTGAGTGGGGTCATTTCATGGGGCGTGATGCTGTTCATCGCCGCACCGTAACGATTGTGGCACCGATGGCGGAGGTCTTGAACGGAACGTAGAATTCCCCGAATAGGGGAATTCTACGAAGCTTGATCCCACGGGCGTGTCGGACAGTGTTCGGCCACCACCGTCGCCCTGCCGACGTTCAGCATTCGCGATCTCCCGCGCTTCCGGTGGCCGTGAACCCGGATCTAGCGCATACCTGCGCCCTGACAATCACTGCCATACAACCTGTTTCGCAGATGTCATATGCCTGCCCGTTACCTTTTGAGCAGTCCTGAGAACCGAGCGTTACGGGTGCAGGTCGGCCGCGGAATCAGCCTGCGAGAATCACGTTCATCGCATTCAGGAGCGCGCCGACAGCCGGGATTCGGGTCGAGCTCGCCGCACGCAACGAACGCGTCACGGCCGGCTCGGTCGGCAGATACCGCACCCCGGCCGTTCGGACTCGCGCGGTGTCCGGAACCAGCGCGACGGCCAGACCTGCTTCGACGAGGGCCAGTTGGGTCGAATAGTCGGACACCTCGTAGCGGATCGTCGGTTCGACTCCAGCTTCGCGCAATGCGTGCACGAGCGCGGAGTGCGCATCCGACCCTGATGGGCATACCGTCCAGATCGATTCCGTTTCGCCGGAGAGGGTTGCCATCTCACGGCTATCCTCGATCGGTACCGCGAGGTGTACATCCTCGGTGTGGAGGGTGTGGACGTCGATACCTGCGGGGACCGTCGCCGGCCGATGGTCCCAGGACTCGAAGACGACGAGATCGAGGGTGCGGTGCTGGAGGCGGTCGAGCAAATCGATTCCTTCTCCGTCGACGACCTCGGGGCGCAGCAGTGGATACGTGCGAGCGAGGTCTGCCAGAGCTGGGACCACCAGCCGACGTAATGCACTTGCGACCGCGCCTACTCTCAGCGCTCCGGCAACGTCGGTATCGATCGAGGCAAGGTCGTCTTCTGCGGCTTCGGCGAGAGCGGACATGGCGGCCGCACGTGTCGCCAGTGCGCGACCGGCGGGGGTCAGCCGTATCGACCTTCCCTCTCTCTCGACCAGGGTGGTGCCGGCTTCCTTCTCCAACTTGCGGATGTGTTGCGACACTCCAGGTCCGGTGAGGTGTAAAGATTCTGCAGCTCGAGTGACAGAACCTTGTTCGGCTACTGCGGCGAAAACTTTCATCCGATCCCACGACAACATATAAGTGATACTACTGTTTTAGCGGTAGAACTGGCTAGTAGACTTATCGGTTTGTAACTGGTTGCCTTGACCAGGTGACCAGAACCGCGATACCGAGAGCTGACGCCGCCGATCGGGGGGTGGGCGGGAATGCGGCGCTGGTCATCGCCGGTGCCGCGTCGCTGTCGCTGTCCGCCACCTTCGTCAAACTCGCCGATGTCACCTCGGGGACGGCGGCATTTCTACGATGTCTTATCGCGCTGGCGGCTCTCGTTCCGATGGCGCTGTGGGAACTTCACCGACGCGGCGCAATGCCGACGAGGTTGTATCCCATGGCCATTGGTGCCGGAGTCTTCCTCGGAGCGGACTACGTGATGTGGACCGCGAGCATCCTCGACGTCGGTGCCTCGATCGCCACCGTCCTTATCAATGTCCAGGTCGTCGTGCTGCCGCTGATCGCGCTCGTCGTCGATCGAACCGCAATCCCCCGACGATTCCTCATGGCGGTGCCTTGCATGCTGCTCGGCGTTGCACTCGCCGGCGGACTCATCGGCGGAACAGGAGCCGACAACGCGCTCCGCGGGTCCATCCTGGGAATCTCCGCCGGTGCCGCGTACGCGGCCTACCTGTTCCTGAACCGCCGCTCCACCCAGCGAAGCCCCAGCCATCTGGTCACCCCGATCTGTGTGGCCACCGCATCGGCAACGGTCACTGCCGGCATTGTCTCGGCAGGCCTCGGAGACCTCGATCTCGACATCTCCGCGGCCGCGTGGGGATGGATGATCGCGCTCGCTTTGCTCGGACAGGTTGCCGCCTGGCTGTTCATCAGTTCGGGATCCCGATCGCTGGCGGCTAATACCGTCGCGGCCTTACTCCTGCTGCAGCCTGTGCTGGCTATCGCGTTCGGATTCGTTGTCCTCAGCGAGCGACCCACCTGGATTCAACTGGCCGGAGCCGCCGTCGTCGTCGGAGCCGTCTGGACCGCAACCCGACACCCCCACCACCCTGACTCCACTTCAAGCCACGGAAGAGGCCTTCATGACCCCATCTCCGACGAGCATCGATCGAGTCGTCCTACCCACCGATAGCACCATCCCCGTCGCCCGCAGCGCCGAATACGACACCTACTTCAGGATCTCCCGCAGCGCCGACCCGCACGCGTGGGCGGTCAGCGCACTGACCGTCGTCACCGCCATCACCACAGATCTGCCGCAGTCCACTCTGGACAACGACTCACGACTCCGCCTACTCGACGCCCTGGCCGTAGTCGTCGGCGACGCCTCCGCCGCAGCAGCTGTGGCCGCACAGGGACGAGATCCTTCCCCGCTGGCAGCGCCGGCAGACCACAGCACGGACGATCGCACCCCGCAGGCTCCCAACGACGCTGCACGACAAGCGATCACACGCTGGAAGAAGGGCCACCACCTGTTCCACCTGTTCGTCATATCCATGAACAGCCGGCTCGCGGCAGTGCTGGAGTGCCTTGCAAACAAGCAGTGGCCCGCTCTCGCCCACCAACTCACCGAACTAGGGACTCTCTACGCCGGGGCGACCGAGAGCATGCGGTACGCGTCCGATTTCTCACCGGAGATCTACCGTGACTTCGTCCGGCCATCCATGGAACCGCCCTGGCTCGAACCCGGGTTCTCCGCCGTGTTCAACCGGGATCACGACGTGATGCTCACCCGCGCCAAGATCGTCCGTACAACACTCAAGACGGCTGAACTTCCCGGCGTCGCAGCAGATTCCGCACGACGGCTCTGGAAGAGCCAGGCCGAGAACCGGCGCGCCCACCAACTCATCTGCCAACGATTCGTCCCCGGCGGCGATTCACTGCTGCAAGAGCACTTCGACAGCACCGGTCAGAGCAACTGAAACAGAAAGGCTTCGCCCTCTCATGATCACCGTCATCGAAACCTGGCACCTGACCGCCGAAGCGGCCGAGAACGCCCTCTCGGTCCTGCAAGAAATGGACGAACTCCTCGACGACAACGCACACCACCACCCGGGGTGGGCGGGCCACGCGCGCTTCTTCCAGCACGCATCGGACCCCCAACGCGTAACGATGACCTACCCCTGGGAAAGCGCCGAGCACGCCACGCACCTCATCGAATCGGAGACGCCACTACTCGAAGATTTCTACCGCCGGTACTGCGAACGCCCCCGCGAGGTCGTCTTCGCCCACGAGCTGCCGGTCGACGTCGAATGACCCCCGACCCAACAAAGCCGACTGGCGACTGGACTCCCGAGCAGCTCAAAGCCTTCGGCACCGACACCCTCGATCGAATATGTCGACACTTCGCCGCGCTCGACGACGTGCCCGTCACGACGCCGGCCGATGCGGCCGATGTCGCCGACGCGATCGACAGCGAGCTGCCATCCGAGGCAACAGATTTCGCCGACATACTCGACGACACCTGGAACAACGTCGTTCCGCATTTGACGCACTGGAACCATCCACGATTCCACGCCTACTTCAGCAACAGTTCCTCCGGACCGGCCATCCTCGCCGAGATGACCGCTGCGGCATTGAACGTCAACGTCATGTTGTGGAAGAGCGCGCCCTCGGCTGCCGCCGTCGAAGACACCGTCACCAGATGGCTCGCCGAACTGCTCGACTACCCCGCCGCAGACGCACTGCTCGTCGACGGTGCATCACTGGGCACGTTCTACGCGTTGGCCGCCGCCCGCCACCGGGCACAGCCCGAGGTTCGACATCACGGAACATCCGGCCAGAAACCCGGCCGGATCTACACCTCCGACCAGGCCCACTCGTCGGTCGACAAAGCTGCGATCGCTCTCGGCATCGGGCTCGACAATGTCGTACGCCTACCCACCGACGCTAGCGGCCAACTCGATCCTGCTGCTCTGTCGACTCGCATTGGATCGGACGTCGCGGACGGTTACACACCGATCGCTGTTGTCGCCACCGTCGGTACGACCACTTCAGGTGCTCTCGACCCGGTCGAGGCGATTGCGGCCGTGTGCCGCGACCACCGAGTGTGGCTGCACGTCGACGCCGCGTACGGAGGCTTCTGGCGCATAGCCCCGGCCATCGCGCAGGTCCTTCCGTCACTCGCGGCCGCCGATTCTCTCGTCGCCAACCCACACAAAGTGCTCTTCACCCCTATGGAGTGCGGGGCACTGTTCTGCCGTCACCCCGGAGCACTCGAAGCCGCCTTCACACTGGTTCCCGAATACCTGCGTACCGACACCACCGGCGGTATCGACTACATGAATTACACCCTCAACCTTGGGCGACAATTCCGAGCTCTGAAACTGTGGTGGACCCTGCGCGCCTTCGGAATACGAGGCATCCGAACTCGACTCGAACACAGTCTCACCCTGGCGACGAGGCTGCGAGACGCCCTTGCCGCAGACCCGCGGTGGCATCTCGCGAACGATTCGCCGCTCCCCTTGCTCTGCCTCCGGATCTCCTCTGCCGACGGACAGGCGACGCGGAAGATCCTCGAGACCGTCAACAGCACCCACCGGACGCTGCTCTCCCACTCCGAGCTCAACGGCCACTACGTCATCCGAGTGTCCATCGGCAACATCCACACCACTGCCGACCACATCGACCAACTGGTTGCCGAGCTCACCGAGGCAGCCGACGCCGTCGTCGGCACACCCCGTCCACTCGCTTCAGTGACCGTCACCCAACAGGAGGTATCCGCGTCGTGACCACCACCATTTCCACCGAGGCCATGCTGCACGAGAAGGCGGCAGCAATATCCGCCATCGGGCGGTGGTCCGCGGCCAACGAGAACTTGCCGTGGGCCCCGGCCCCCGACTCCCATGCCGTGCACTGGAGTTATGCCGAGCTTCGACCGCTCGCGATCGCGGCAGCCGACATGGTCAAGGGCGACCGAGCAGCTCTACGGGTACTGACCCTCGCCAATCCGGGCCATGCCCGCGAGGCCGCCGTCGGATATCTCTATTCGGGGCTGCAGATCATCAACCGCGGTGAAGGTATGACCCCGCATCGGCACGCGCCGACGGCCCTGCGCTACATGCACGAGGGTGACGGGGCATGGACGGCCGTCGGTGGAACCAAGATGTATCTCGAGCCTCGCGACGTGGTGATCACCCCCGCCGGCGAATGGCATGAGCACGGCAACGACAGCCCCACCGACTCCCCCGCCATCTGGCAGGACTGCACCAACGACCCCCTCGTCGCCGCCCTCGCCGCGACACAGTTCGAGCTCCACACCGACAACACCCACCTCGAGCCCCACATTTTCGCGCAGGACAGACACCACCGAAACCTGAGCGAGCCGCTGCTCTACAAGTGGGACAACGTACTTCGCGCCCTCGGTGAGCAACAGCGGACCCACGAGGCCGACCCGCACCACGCATACCGACACACCCTGCACGCAGAAGGAACCCACGACCCTGTCACACCGGTCATCGATGCTGCATTCACACTCCTACCTGCAGGGATCCGAACACAACCGATGCGGCGCACCGCTTCCGCCGTCTTGATCGGGGCACAAGGGTTGTCCACCATCCACGTCGACGGAAAGCCGTTCCGGTGCAGCGAAGGAGACAGCATCGCCGTTCCATCGTGGTCGACTGTCAGCTACGTCAACGACACCGACATTCCAGCCGTGCTGTTCGAGTTCAACGACGCGCCCGCGATGACCGCCCTCGGTCTCTACCGCGAAGAGAAAGACGCACAACGGTGACACCAACGTCGACCATCACGATCCTGCTGTCCGAAGCCCACATCCTGACGCTCAATGACGGCTCCACTCGACCATGCGGCTTCTGGGCCGAAGAGTTCATCACAGCCCATCGAATCTTCACGGCCGCAAACATACGGACGATCATCGCGACACCCGGCGGCGGCGCTGCGCACGTCGAACCCGACAGCATGCACGCCCCTCACAGCCCAGACCCTGACGGGTACAGAACGTACCTATCCGGTCTGAGCGAGAATTTGCGCGCGCCGGCCGCGCTCGAAACGGTTGACCCCTCTACCGTCGACGGGATCTTTGTGCCCGGCGGCTACGGGCCAGTGGTGGACCTGCACAAGAACTCTCACGTTGGAGAGTTTCTCCGCGCGCTCCGACGGGAGGGGACCCCGATCGCGACGGTCTGCCATGGAACTGCGGCGTTGCTTGCCGACACCGCATCCGGAGCAACGTGGCCGTATGCAGCCCTGACGATGACGAGTTTCTCGGACCAAGAGGAAGCCGATGTAGGACTGCTCGGCACGCTCCCCTTCACCGTCGAGCAGGAAATCCGGCGCCGGGGCGGCACGTACACCGCAGGACACCCGTGGCAGCAGCACATCGAAATCACCGACACCCTCATCACCGGACAGAACCCCGCCTCCACCGAGGCGGTCGCAGAACAGCTGACCCAACGGATCGCAAACTACTCCAGTTCGACTACCCGTTCAGGAACTCGCTAGTTCACCGGCCGGTTGACCTCTCGGCTTTGTCCCTGGATGGAACTGCTCGGAACGCTGTAACGTGCGTGGGATTTAGAATTTTATAGGCCTATTCTGTCTGTCAGCACCTGATTGACGTCTTGGCCGAAGTCGCCACGACCAGCATTCTTAACCACTGACCGACCGAAACGAAAACACGACCATGACAACTGACATTACAGATACAGAAAACCCGCCACCCTAGGTCGAGTGACGGGTCTTTCCATCGATTAAAGCGCCGAAATAATGCAAATCAACATTAATATCGAAGGGATCAATGTAGACGCTGCTACAACCAATCCCGTTGTTGCCTTAATTACTTCTGTCACGGCAACAATGATCGCCGCTAAGGTGTATAATTTATCTATCACGATTCAAATAGGTCCTCCATTCAATAGATTTACCGATGCTTTTCCGGCATCCACCAATTATAGCAGGTAATTCACCTTTTCGCTTGAGCAACCCATTCCTCCAAACGATGATAACGAACTCTGCGAAGAGTAGAAGGCAGATACTTTAAGTAGTCCTATTGTCGCATCAATTCTGCCGCGCCGCTGCCCGGCAGACCTTACGGAATTGACCGCTTCGATACCTGCGATAGCACTTCCCGGATCACCGGCCAAAACGATTCAAGACCTCGCCTCAATCACCCCGGAGGCGTCGTGCATGCTGGGACCACTCTACAGCTGGCTGACTGCATTCGGCGACCTAGCATTGCTCGACCTCGTAGGCTGCACGAATGGACAGAGCAAGCATTCCGTCGCCTGGCGATATGGACCATCTGAGCAGCGCAGAACGCAAAGCGAAGCGCAAAGATGACCGTGGACGGCGAGTCGGCACCAACGTGCGCGATTACGAGCGCATGTGCGGATCTGGACCCGATCGATTGGCCGAGACTCTGATTGCGCGCCACAACGTCAGGATGAAGAACACGGAGAAGCTGCCGGATGGATTCCGATTCGAAGCAATCCTTTTTCTGGCACCGATAGCAATACTGGATATCGCGCATCGCAAGCTGAACCTTACTTTGGATCGCGCACCGTCAGCCTATTATGGCAAATGGCCTCACGACCTCGGCTGGGGAGTGGACAGCTGCGTCGCGGCCACCCGACTGCTTCTCGCAGGACAAGTGGTGGCCGCTGCCACGATCGCCCGACAACAACTCGAACGATGGACTGCGGTCATGGCACCTGTCGTCGGAGTCGAGCAACATCCGTCTGAAAAAGTGGAGGACTTCATTGCGCGTGCGTGGACCGCATACGCCGAGCGCATGCCAAATCCTGGCGCACCGCCGGAATCATCCAACATCGAGGGCGACGCAGACCCGACTACTGCGCAAGATATCGAGGGCGACGACAGCTCCGCAAGCACAGAGGAGCCAACCGCGCCTCATAAGCACGTCGTCCTGGCGAACGGACGTGAAGTATGCCCAGCCGTCGTCTACGGCGTTCTCAGCGAAATAATGCATGCGCGACTCTTCGAGGAAGCCATGTGGTGGGAGTCGGCCGCGCTCCTGAGCAGATTCGATGTACCAAGTGTCGTATACGGCGCGGTGGACTGCATAGCGGATGCGTTGAGCTTGAGCCTTACCCAGATTCAATACATGACGGCTGCTGGCCTGTATCGGCAGGGCGATCCCGAGGACGCCGTGACGTTGATAGCAAGTATCAACCTTGCCGTACGGCCTTCGGCTGACGTCGCGGGTGAAGAACCACCAGACGATGCCCTCCCGTATTCGTCATCGTTCGTACTGCCGAGATTGCCTACCGTCATGCCATTGTCGCCCGATGAAGGCCTCTTGCCGGTGTTTGTTCGCTACCTAGACGATCAACGATCCACGTACGAGTCGCTGGCCTGGAATCATCGGCCCGCAGGTCGCTTGTATCGGGACGACGAGCTTGCGACGTTAGCCTTCGGCGCTCATCGCCAGGCGAGTGCATCGTTTGCGCTACGAGCCCTCGCCGCCGAGCGAGACGAACTAGGCGACGATTTCAACATTGACTCGGTGGCCTCGCGCGGGACGAACTACATCGTGGTTGCCGAGTTGGCGGCTCTTGCTGCTCTGTGGACACGCAACGGTCCTCTGATACCAGCAGCATCGACTCCCCTGGCTCTGGTGTCGTCGACGTTGCGGTCCGCATACTGGTTGTGGTTGGAAGACGACGACCGGGCGATGGCTTCGCTTCGATGCACGCTAGAGCAAATCGCTCGATCCAGGGTCCACCGGACGAAACCGGCGAAAGCGGAGCGCCTTGAAGAATCCGTGCACAACAAGCCTCAGCGGTGGATAGAGGCCGCCGGGTGGGGTCGACTGTCGGCTTGGAATCGAGTGTTGGGCGCGTACGCGCACGCCCACAAAAAGCCTAATTGGGAAGGCGCTAGAGAGCTCCTGAAGGACTTGCAGCTCGACGCGGACGAGCCGTACGCCTTGCAGCGAGCGCGTGGTGACGCACTGAATGTGGTGACGACTCTGGTGGCGCACGAGTCAATCAGCATTCTGGCTCTCTTCTCACAGAAGGTGGCGGCTACCGCAGCTGAACTGCTGGAAAACCACTCAGGCTTGGACATGACACGGGAATGGATGGATGCGTTGATGAGTAACGCACTTGCCCATCGGAAAACACCGATTACAGAACAAGACTGATCGGCCAGCCCGAACACCCCGCTCCGGTAGCTACTCGACGGGCTGGGCGGCGTCGGCGGGGCACCATTGGTGATCGAGCTGAAGGTACCCCTTGCCGTTGCCGATCGGAATTTTGAAACTTAGGCAGCAAATCCACTGTCCCCGTCCAGTTTTCGCCCATGCGTGAAGAAGCCCAGGGGCCTTGACGTCCATCGCGAGACCTTCCGATCTCTCGCCTGTCCGTCGCTGTTGCTGAAGCGGGTCGAATAGAGCTAAGTGGCTCGAAGGTCACGGGCCAGTTCTCTCACAGTTCGCTGGTCAAATGCACGACCGCTCGCCTGTGCGGCCGGTGGGCGACAGACATGTCCGCGCCGGCGGGCCTGCAGCGCAGTAATCTGCTCGCCGAAACGTGGGTGCGCTGTGTGATGCCGCGTCCGTGAACGGTGGTTTCGATGGTAATCGACCAGATACGGCCCCTCCCTGCTCGATACCGCCGTGGCCGACGGCCTGAGAGAACCTCATCGACGTCGTTCAAGGTCACGGCGAACAGTATGCCGCGGTCGGAAAGGTGTTGTCGTATAACACGACATCTGCGGAGCTACCGGCTCCGACCTCACCCACTCTGCGTACGGTGACCAATGCTGCGCGCGCTTTCGCACCCAGAGGCAATGGGGCAGCTCTGATTTCGTACTTCTCGTAGTGGCCGGTTTCGTGGAGCAACCGAATTGTCTCTGGCGTTCGAGCAGTGGCCGCAGGTTGTTGTACGGCTGTCGCCAGAAGTCGTGCGCACGGCAGGTCTTCGGGGTGTATGACGGGCCGCGCTTTAGTGGCGATGCTTCTCCACGCCAGTCCGGGCGGCGGTGCGGTGTGCCAAACCAGCAACATCAGCGTGGCGGGATCGACGATCGCAAGGTGTTCTTGGGGACGTAAGAGCGAGTGAACGATGAGGTCCGACAAGTGAGTAGCGGCGCTCTGGGGTGGCAGCGGGGAGGGTCCGAGGTCGTGCGAGAGGCCGTGGAACACACGGTCTCCTGTCGCGCGGTCGAGGCGAATGCGACCGGTCACGTTCACTCGGCGCTGCGCATGGTCTGCAGTGGCCTTCACTGTGGTCAGTTGCACTGCTGTGTCGGCGTGTGCGGCCACGAGGTGTCCCAGAGCTGGGGCGGCGTCGACGCCGAGATCATGTGGCTCGATGGCGTCGGCAACAGTACGCTGTCGGCCGTGGTGGGGCGCTGCCATCGTGATTGCGGTTCCTCGCGTGAGATTCCATTCGAAGGCGTGAGCGGACGGCGGAGCTGCAGATGCCTCCTCGACAGGTGAAATGAGCAGCCACACAGCTCGTGTACGACCGCGGTGATCGAGGATCGGCTCGGCGGTCACCCTCTTGCGGCCGGCCGTGACGTCGTGACGTCGTCCCGTATCGGATGCCGAGCGGACCGCATCGAGTGCCGCGGTGCGGTGGGAACCGCGGAGAAACTTCTGTAGTGGAGTTGCCCGGCGTGAGGTGTCGCCCACTCCCACCACGGTGTGTTCGTGCGGTCCGAGGGTGTCGATCAACAGCCACTGATGGCGCGTGTCGCGGCTGGCGTGGTGAGTGGATTGGGTCGTCATCGCTCGTCCGACCCGATGGCTTCGGGAGGGCCCGCTGTAGCGGTGATGGGGTCTGTGACATCGGGGCGGCGGCTTCGGTCGCGATCGAGCTCGCTCACGTCGAGGGTTGATCGTGTGCCGTCCGTCGAGAATGTGGTGCGCCGGCGGGTGGGCATCGCGGCGATGATCGCGGATCCGATCATGATCGTGGAGAAGCTCCACAGTCCCATGGTCGCGATGATCCCGACGTGTAGCACGATGTCGAGTGTCAGGCCCACTTTGCGCCATCGTCTCGTGCCTAGAAACAGGATTCCGATCAGCAGTTCGATGACCAGTGCTCCCCAGGTCATCGAGATCACCAATGCCGGTATGTTCGAGGTCCAGATCAGCATCGGTTCGAGTGGGTAGCTTGCTCCGAATGCGTTGTCGCGCAGGAAATAGTACTCGGCGGTCCCGTTGACCCAGTCCGAGACACCGAACTTGCTGATCGCACTGTCGAAGTAGATGAAGGCCAGCTGCAGTCGCAGCGCGAGCAGGCATGCGTACGAGAGGGGTTGAATCCACCGGTTGGGTTCGGTGGTGGGGTGTTGCCAATGCCAGCCTCTGTCGTCGAGGAGGGCAAGGGGGACGATCAGGATGCAGACGATGCGCACGACCGATTCGCCACCGTCGGGCAGTGCGATGCTGCCGGCGATCGAGTAGGCGACCCAGGCATGTGGGAGTGCGGTCACTCGGGGACGCCACCCTGTGGCCACCAGCAGCAGGATTGCGGCCATGCCCCAGTGTCGCCACTCCAGTGGGATGGCGTCGTGTCCGAGGCAGTACAGAGATGCGCTCTGCACTCCGGCGCAATGCGGAGCATCGTTCTGTCCGATCACCGGCACCATCAACGCAGCTGGGGTGGTGAAGAGCAGGATCGACAGCTGAGCTAGCGCCAGGACGGTGCGGCCGGTCCCGAACCACCTGTTGCGAGGATCGTGCTCGGAGACTTTTCGGTAGACGTACTCCACTGTGTCGTTGATGGTGCCTGCGGTCTCGAGCCGAGCGGTGGTCATCATGAGCACTGCACATTCAGGTGCGCGGTTGCGGTGACTTTCCGATATTCGTCCGTGAGACGTCGGAAGCTCCAGGGTGTGGTGTGCTCTTCGGTCAGGACGACGTCTCCACAGACGGTCGGTATCGGTGAGTTGCTCGTCACCTCGTCCGGAACAGACTCGGCAGCGGTGACAATGCATGTGGCCGTTGGGTCGTCGCAGGGCAACCAGGTTCGGACGGCGGCGTTGAGGAACCCGAGTTCGGGGCCTTGCGCCCGTTGGGTGCGCGATAGCCCGTAGAGGTTGGTCACCGCTCCCTGTGGGGTCTTCATCAGGCTGTAGACAGCATCGGCACTGTCGACGGTGTAGGCACCGACCTGGGTTCCTTCCGGATCGCGGGTGAAGAATGCCCAGTCCTGTGGATCCAATGCGTTGAACGCCGTCCGGACGGGGTGATCGCCGTCGCGTGTGAACAAGACGTTGCTGGGCAGTGTGAAGACTATGGCGAAGGCGAAACCGCCGACTACTACTGCCGCGGCGACCACGAAGAGCAGAACAATCAGCACCTTCGGTGGCCGACGTTGCGCCCCAATAGAAGTCGAGTACTCGCCGCGACCGGCCTCGATTGTGCTCGCTGTTGCCTCGTCGATCTGGTGCAGCTCGGGTCGAACGTCTGTCATGGCGGGCTCTCATGCTCGGACGTGGCTGATCGGATGGGTCGACCACCCCTGGGTGCGGTGCACGGATCGAAGCGGGATCGAGGCAACGCACCCAGGGGCGAAAGCGTTGACGGGTCTCAGAGCGCTGAGGTCACCAACGCAGCAGTCTCGGTTCGCTCGAAGTCGCCCTTTCGATTCAGGTCGAAGCCGTAGGAGATCGCATCGGGGACGACGTAGAGCACGACCCCTACTTCGGTCGCAGCTGCGACGTTGGCGTACCCGACTGCGTTGAGGACGCCGGCCACATTGATCTCTACAGCGATGTTGGAGTCGTGGTAGAAAAATCCGTCGGTATGGACATCTCCGCCGGACTCACTCGCGCCACTTTGCGCGGCCAACGTCTTCAGATCAGCCGAGATGGTGTCGATACCCTTCTGAGCCTGGTAGGGATCGTTCGCCTGAACGGCGTGGGTCACCGAGGAGTGGAAGTTCGGATCGACAGAGACCAGGGCATCGGTGAGTTGGCCGATCTGTTCGTCAGTGGCGGTAGGTGCTCCTTCGACCTTGAATTTGGCGGCGACGTCCGGATGGTCCTGCGCCGCACGGCCGCTGGCGAGCGCGAGTAGCCCCACCACGTCCTGGTCGGTGTATTTATCCTGCTTCGGACCGGTCGCCGATGCGGCCTGCACCGGCGCGTCGTGAACGGTCAAGGCCTGAGCAGTCCCTACTGCCCCGAGACTCAGGACCACCAGCGGGGCGGCAATAGCGGCGGCGACTTTAACTTTACGTGGGAACACAATTCATCCTCGAAGGGTGTGTTTCGACGAGACCCCTATACCGGCGGGCGACGCCGAGGCGGCTTCGATCGACGGGTTCGCCGACTCGAGCGCTCGATTTGCCACGCCGATGACCGCGTGGACCACCCCAGACCGTGCCGACTACGCAGCTCCACGCAACTGCTATCGCGCACCGATTTCCCCACCATGCCTACGCAGCAACGGCACATGCGGGTCGCCTGGCCGGTTCGCCGATGGACAGTCCGTCGGCGAACAAAACAAACCGAACAAGCTGATACTAACGACGAGACAGGCGGGTGTAAACCTTTACGAAGGACTAATTAACGAGACAAACGATCCGAATGGGACGACTGACGTGAAACCTCGCTATTGGGATTTCTACGGCTCGATGATGTTGAACTGTGCAGAGTTTCGCACTCCCAGGCGTGCAGTGATGCGACTACCGATTCGATGGTCGAGTAGCTTTTCGCTCAATGCGAGGCGCTGCGCGGGCCGACCTCGGTAGTGAAAGTAGACGCCGATTCGGTTGGCGGTAGACGGGATCTCGACGTCGTTGGTGCCCCAGTTCAATTCGTGGCCGCGCCCATCGACTTCGAGGCCAGGTTTGGTGAACAACGCGTGAAACCACGTATTCACCCACGCTGGCTTCACAGAGACAGTTGCAGTAATGGTGTCGACGGGAGAAGTCATGTGGGTTGCTCACCTTCCGGTACGAACTTGATGATGTCCTGCAGGGCTTGCATGTGTTCACCGAGCGCGGTACGTCCGCGGTCGGTGGCCCGTATCCATGTGCGCGAGTACCGAGCGGTTCGACCCTTCTCTACCGCAACGTACCCGGCCGCTTCGAGAGCTGACACATGTTGAGAAAGTAGAGAATCACTGATCTGAAGTGCCGATGCGAGGATCTTGAACTCCACCGCAGCCACACCTTCCCTCGACGCAGCCGCCAGAATCGACAGTCGAATCGGCTGGGTCAGTGCTCGATCGAGTTGGTGCCGTGGATGATCGACCGTCACGACGTTCGCACTCCGCGCACCGACACCAACACCGGGACGACGGCGACGATACCTGCGCCGGCCAGTACCAACGCACCGGATGCGACCGCCAGTATCAAGCCATGGGGCGCTATACAAAGAGCGATCGTGGCGACGCCGATCAACACCGTTCCGACGGTGGTCGACCCGGAGGAGTCCCGTCCCGGTGGCAATGGGACACCAATCGACTTGCCTATCAACAGAATCGCGCATATCGCCAGAATCGCTACAGCGGCGGGCAACCAGACCCAGCCAGGCTCGACGAACCCCATTACTGCATAACCAGCCGCCGCGACCACCACTGCCACCGACGAGAGCGTAAGTGAACGCCCACGGGATGAGGCACTGCGGTGATGGCTGCCGATTCGGCGTGAAGCCTGCTCGGACTCGAACAGCGCTCGCGCTGAGTCGAATTGCTCGGACATTTTTGCCTCCCTAGCTGATCTCCCACGAGCCTAACCGCTACTTTAAGATTCGTAAAGTAGTAATCCTCAGGGGACAGCGGCGACCAGAAATCAATCAACTGATTGCAACAACACTTCACTGGCTAGAGAACTTCGGACCGGACTTTGAGCGGCACCCCGTCACGGAAGGATCCTCCAGACGAGCCAGCCACGGTGAGCGCGACGCTGACCAAGACTCTCTGAGGGGGATCGACAACGAGGCGTGTGGGCGGATCGAAAGTGACGGGCCAGTTCTCGTACATCTCGGGGCTCACTGCGCGACCGCCAGACCGTGTGGCCGGTGCAGGACGGCCGCGTCGACGCTGGTCGGGGTCCACCGCAGGCCCTGTTCGCCGAACGTGGGCGCGGTGAGGGTGTAGCGGCCGGTGCGCTCGGCGATACCGCGCCCGTGCACGGTGGTCTCGAGGGTGATCGACCGGATACGGCCCCTGCCCTGCTCGATTCCGCCGTACGCGACAGGCCGCGAGGAGATTGCCAGGTCGAGACCGGGCATGCGTCCGTTCGTGATCGCGAGAATTCCTGCGTGCGTACGGTTTCGGGCCAACAGGGCACGCGCCCGGGTTGGCGGAACATCGCGTCCGTGCACGGTCGTCACGACCAGATCGAGGCCCTCGATACAGATGCTCGCAGCGTCGAGGGGGTCTGCTTGGCCTGGGTCGATCAGGTGGATTTTCGACAGGTCGCCGCCCTGCTCGTGGACGGCGAGGAGTCCGAACTTCGACTGCCCGATCAATGCGACGTGGTGGCCGGCCGCGCTGGCTGTAGCGACGAGACCGACGAGGATCGATCCGGCACCGGTAATCGAGATGGCCGTTCCGCGGGCCAGCGCACCGCGTGGGAGGAGTTCCGACAGTGGCGTGGGCACGGGGATGGTGCGCAGGGTCTGTGAACGCACAGGGCCGCTGAGGGTCTGTTCGTCGGCGGGCGGGGCCGTTGGCTGAGATGGGGCGAACAGGGATGCGTCGACGGGCTCGATGGGTGCGTGGACACGTCGTCCGGGGATCGCGGCCATGCTGCGTCGGAGCGCGGCGAGCTGTTCGGCCTTGCCCAAGCCGGTGAGGTCCCCGATTGCGTCGACGGTGGCCATGTGGATCGACCTTTCGCGCGCCGGTAGGAACCACCACACCGTATCGAACGCATGTTCGATTGTCGAACGTGCAGGTGGGCGCGTTCAGCGGTGGAGGGTGTGAGTGTCGAGGTCGTCTGCCGTGAAGGTCCAGGCGAGATGCCGGTATAGGTGAAGCGTTCGTTTCACCTGGTCGAGGGCGCTTACGACGGCCGGGTCGCTGGGGTCGCGCCCCTCGTCACGGATGGCTGCGCACTCGTCGTCGTCCATGCTGTGTTGGACGCACAGCGCTGCTTTGTGGTTCCCAGGCAACAGTCATTCATGTGAATGACTGGACGAGCTGCGTCGTTCTTTCCGGCATGACGGTGCATCGGTCTTCTCGAGCCTGCGCCGCGGGGTTCCGATCTACGTCTAGTTCGACGCGTCGGCCTCGGGGGCGGTTGCTGCGTCGTAGATCAGGTCGTCCGAGCCGTGGTAGCGGTAAGCACGCTGTCCACTGGGCAGAGTCACCCAGCCCGCCTGGCCGTGATCGGCGTCCGGATCGAAACTACGGTCGTTGGTCATTCAACACTCTCATTCTCCGCAGGCGGGCGCACCACAGTCACCTTGCTCTTGACGACAATCGGGGCATCCGCGGGCCCCTGCAAATGCTCATCGATCCACATGGGTAGATGACGCTTCTGCGATGGATACCAATGCCGACGCCAATGCCCCCGAACGACGTGGCGGTGCGAGAGCTTGCCAGATCCTTCCGACGATGAAGCACTGGATGCAGGCCGCGGCTGCCGGTACGACAAATACGTCACCTCACGCATCCGCTTGACTACGCCGTCGTTGTCTCGCATGCGCGCCGACTGCTGGCGGGTGGACTCCACGAACTTGTTGCCTCGCAGCATGTTCACCATCGAGAAGAACGTTCGCGCAACGTAATCCAGGTCATTCATGGCGGTCACGGAATGCGCAGGTTCGTCGGGACCGACGTCCGTGAAACCCGCGCCTCCTGATCGGTTCGGTGCACTGGGCGCAGCATCGGATTCGGCTGGGCTGAGCTGGACCTCGGCGAAAGGAAACACCGGTAGGTAGTCGTTGACGACGCGGTACAACCGGTTTCCGTCAGTAGGAATTGCCCCGTCGGCCCGCGCCAACCACCACCGCAAAGCAGGAACGGTAAGCATGGCCATCAGGAGAACATCGGTTCCACTTCCACTGTCGCGACCTGTCTCGTTCCACACCAGGACCCGCCCGTGGTCGGGCACTCCATCCGCTGGAGCGAGATAGAGAACTCCTCTGCTCGAGGGAAGATCTGCCACGGTCACAGCAACATCATGGTCTCGATCGGCACTCTGGCCGGCCTCGATCAACGCAGTCATCTCCGGCGTCGCATAGTAGGCATACCGGTCCGCCGTCGACGCGCGCAGAAGGAAGTGGCTGTAGTAGAGCATCTGGAACCAACGGAAGGGCTGCAGGCCGACATCGTGCGATTCCGGTTCGTCATCGAGCCAGAAGGGCAAGTGCTTGTGGGGCTCCCGCGCGACAACTTCGACCGGCAGCTTCGTCATCCGGGACAACCTGTGGAGCATCTCGCCCACGTCGGTCGGGTCGGACCGAAACCGGATGACGTCGTAGCCGCCCTTAAGGAATTTTCCCAGGTAGGTCTCCACCGGCCAGGCTGCGGCCTCGATGGCCTCGAGCACAAGGGGCCACCGCGCCGCGGTGACCTTTGCTTCCAGGACCTCGGCGGCCTGCCGGCGGATACGCATGTCGACCGAAAATTGTTGCCCTGGAACGAACTCACCGTCGAATCCATCACGGCGAACCCGAGTGCCCTTCGCATTCCGAGGCTTCTGCCCTCTTCTATCCGAACGCCGCGCCAATTTTCCCATCCCGCCCCCTCGTCTACCACTCCATGGCACAAATCCGCATCAACACTCTGACGATATGGACCATCGCAACATTAACTGGCAGTTGTCATTCGGAGTCTGGTGTTGCGGCGGTGACGAGTTCAGTCAAGACCCCGTGGCAATCCTTTGGGTGCAGGAAGTTGATTCGGGACCCCATTGAACCTTGTCTCGGCTCGTCGTAGAGTGCCCGGACGCCCTTACTCCGTATGGCTTCTGTTTCGCCACTCACGTCGTTCGTGCCGAATGCGATGTGGTGGACGCCTTCTCCGTTCTTGGCCAGCCACTTGCCTACTACTGAGTCGTCCCGGGTCGAGCCCAGCAGCTGGAGGTACGAGGCGTAACCGTCCGGGGTCTCGTTGATCTTCAACATCGCTTCACGGATACCCTCCTCCTCGTTCGATTCCAGGTGAGTAACCTCGAATCCATAGGTGGCACTGTAGAATTCGACGGTTTTGTCGAGGTCGAAACAAACAATCCCGATATGGTCAATTCGAGTCAGCATGCCTACAGTCCACCGCATAACTGCTCGCTATGCAACATGCTGACATGACCGAATCCGCTTGTCTGACTGATATTTACAAGATCAGTCAATCTGAACTCTGCCAACAGTCCCTACTTTGCTTGGTTGCCTAGGTCGTCAAATTCAGCCCAACCCTTGACTCGGGCCCAGTTCAAGCCGCTGCGCAGGTGATTTCGTGCCATGCAGGTGTCCCCGTCGATGTCGCAGACTTCGATCACCTAACGGTGGCCCAAAGCTTCGCTGCTTTGCAAAGCGCGGCAGAGGTAATGACTGGAGGAACGATCTGCTCCAGCTCTACGTCATAGGAGATTTTCGCTTGGCCTCAAGGGCTCTAACTACCTCGGCGGCCCCTTCTTGACGGCTGGCGGTAGTCGTCACAATGGGGACGTCGCGTTGACCAAGCTCGATCACGGCCTGGAGTTCGCGAAGTACTGCGTGGACTCCGTTCTGATCTGCCTTGTTTACGACGTAGAGGTCGGCGATTTCCAGAACACCAGCCTTGGCCATTTGGATGCCGTCACCTGCTCCAGGCGCTAGAACAACGATGGTGTCGTCCGCGATTGATGCGATTTCCACCTCTGACTGCCCGGTTCCGACCGTCTCGATCAAGATCCTGTCAAATTCGATCTCAGACAGGATCGCGATCATTGTCCTGGCCGTGGCCGAAAGTCCTCCGAGATGGCCACGACTGGACACTGACCGAATGAAAACTCCGGGATCATCTGAGTGCTCCTGCATACGGATGCGGTCACCGAGGAGCGCACCGCCGGTTATCGGCGATGACGGATCAAAGCAGAGCACTGCCACGCGCTGACCCCGCTTGCGGTACTCGGCGATAAGACATGAAATCAACGTCGACTTTCCGACACCAGGAGGACCTGTCAAGCCAATCACCGTACAGGCGGTTCGGGGGTGGTCCGGTGCAGCCGGAGAGATGACGTCAACCTCAGTGATGGCGTAGTTCTCCGCGCGAGTCATTAGTTGCGCCAGCGCCCTGATATTGCCTTGCCGTGCAGACTCCAAGGTCTGACAGTTCTGGTGCCTCGTCACTCCGTCTCCTTGAGCGGATGTAGGTTCGTTTGTGCCCAACGGGTGATCTCCTGAAGGGAATCCCGAGAGGTAAAGACCCGGAGCACTCCCATTTCAGCGAGCTTGCGTGCGTCTCCAGGTGGAATGACGCCGCCACAGAAGATGGGTATCTCCATCGCGTTATTCTCGGCCAACAGCTCGATTACGCGGGGTACCAGTTCCATGTGAGCGCCCGATAGCAGTGACAGACCGACAGCGTCGGCACCCTCTTCCAAAGTGGTGCGGACGATTTGCTCGGGTGTCTGACGCAATCCGGTGTAGATAACTTCCATGCCGGCATCACGAAGTGCGCGCGCCACCACTTTGGCACCGCGATCGTGGCCATCCAGCCCAGGTTTGGCAACCACCACTCGGACACGATGCACGCGGCCTTCGGCCTTTCCTGCGTCGAAGCTCGGGTTCGGAGCTGTCATGCCGTCACCAGCGGTGTGATCCGCGCCTCGCCGATCCGGGAACGCAGGTCGACGTCGGTGACACCGAGCCCACTCGAGGGTGCTAGGCAAAGTATGCCAACTTTGCCGAGGTGCTCGTTTAGTTGAATCCTGCGTGCGGCTTCTGGTGTCTCTTGAAACGGGTGCACTTCAGACAACATAGGTTGCACTTGGCCGCGCTGGATGAGGCGGTTCGTCTGCCACTGCTCGTACAAATTCGCCCCGTGGCTGCCTACTATTCTTTTCAGGCGCATCCACAAGTAGCGGTTGTCGAACGTGTGTTGGTAACCCGTGCTCGATCCACAGGTGACGATTGTGCCGCCGCGGCGGGCCACGAATACCGAGAGGCCGAAGGTCTCGCGGCCAACGTGCTCGAAGACGATGTTCGGATCCTCTCCGATCTCTCGCCTGATGATCTTGCCCAGCAGTTTTCCTGCCGCGACGGTGGCGTCCGGGTCAGCGGAAATCTCACCGATCTCGCGCCGATCGATGACCAGCTCACAGCCAAGCTTGCGGGCGACCTCGGCTTTTGCGTCCGAGCTGACTATGCCGATTGGTATGCCGCCGCCGTTGCGGACGAATTGCACGGCGTAGCCACCGAGGCCACCCGCCGCGCCCCAAATGAGGACTACATCGCCTTGACGCATGTTGGCACCGCGCTCGCTGACGAGCATCCGGTAGGCCGTTCCCGCGCACAATGGGTTGCTGGCAGCCTCTTCCCAGGTGAGGTGCGCTGCCTTGGGTAGTAATTGACTCGCGCGGACGACCGCATAGTCAGCGAGGCCTCCGAAGTTTGTCTCAAACCCCCATGCTCGCTGCTCGTGGCCGAGCATGCCGTCGTGATGGGTGAGCGGTTCCTGGTCATCGACATGAGCCGTCCCTACGGCGACATGGTCCCCGACCTTCCACTTGCGCACACCGGCCCCGACGCGCACGATCACCCCGGCTGCGTCCGACCCCAGTACGTGGTACGGCTGGTCGTGACGAGAGGCCCAGCCGCCCTGTTTTGCGTAGTGCCGCAGGAAGTTGAAAGTGGGGATCGGCTCGAAGGTAGCGGACCAGATTGTGTTGTAGTTCATCGCCGCTGCCATAACAGCGACCAACACCTCATCAGGAGCAAGTTCCGGCATGGGCACACTGCCGAGGTGAATCGACTTTCGAACGTCTTTGTCCTCGACGCCGGCGAAAATCTGGATGTCTTCTACATCTAGGTAGGCGGCGTTGTATTCAGGTGGGACGGGAAGGCTCTCAAGTACGTCCGGAGAGGCACCCGCGATTACAGCTTCAGAGAGTTCGTTCATTGTCATCCTTGTTCGTCGGTAGGGTGTCGGTACAGGTGATTTTGATACGTCCAGGCAGATCACTGGCGTGCAGAAAAGTCCGCAGATGTGCTCGGATTTCTCGTGCGCTCGGGACATTGCGAGTTGGTCCAGACACACTGAGCACCGCGGTGTCGGTACGGCCCCTCACCAGCTGCACTTCCGCCTCTCGTACCCAAGTGTGGGTTCGGGCGACGCGGGCGACTGCGGAGGCATCAATGAGGCTTCGGGTGCGGATCCACCGACCCTCCCGAGGTCCTAGGTGTCGCATCTCGCCGTCTGCCGCGACGTACCCACAGTCGTCGGTGCAAACCTCGCGGCCGTCGGCGAGATGAACCCAGATCGTGCCCGCTATACAACAGGGCAGTAACTGTTCCGACCGGCCACGCACGGTGAATCTCACACCGTCCGATGGCATCAAGCGCGGAGGGTGGGGAGCGTCGTCGTTACATAGTGTCCCCGCGCGGACGCCAGCACAGATGTACGGGGTCCCCGCGCCGGCTGCTCGGGGCCGGACTTTGCTCGTAGAGCTGACCAAGGATGTTTCTCGGTCTGAAGCGAGATCTGTGACAGCAGTGCGAAAATCGGCAAGAAATATTTCTGCTTCCGCTGCACCCATCAGATCCTGGCGATAGTCGAGCCGCACCCGGCACTGCGGCCAGTGCGCACGGATCTGCAGCGTTCTGGCCAAAGCAGCGTTTGTGTTTGGCGTGAAAAACTCCCACTCCGAACGTAGGCCGGGGATTTCCAGGTCAAGTTGGGCTGGCGGACGGGGAAATGACAGGCCGAGCTCAGTACTGAGCCGAGCGAGGGGTCTGCCGGGCACACCGGACACCAGGTCCACGAACGGGACGCGGCGATAGCGAGCCAAGTGTGTGAGCGCCCGGCGGGCCGAGGCAACGGATTTTTCCGTCGCCATCTGGCGGGAGGTTTCGATGGATACGGGGACCACGTTGGTTTGCAAGCCGGCGACATGTCCGGTGTGTTCGTCACTGACGTCCGAAGCCACAGACAACACCGGATCAATGTTGTCGTAAGCCGTCATTTGTCGAGTGAGCGCTGCGAAAAGCATCGTGAATGTGCTCACCTGCAGGTTTTGAGCGATCGCGCGAAGGGCGGCAACCGCTGAGGGCTCCAGTTCGATTGTCGGCGAGGCAGCAATGGACCGCTGCCCCAGACGGCCGCCCTCGGGAAGTGTCAAGGGCATCCGTTTGTCGATAGCAGTACGCCAAAATTCGATGGCCTCCGCGGTGACTGCCTCCGTGGCAACGGGCGTACTGGGCGCGGCCAGCGGCGTCGGATTCACTTGATGGCCGATTCTCAGTTTCCCCAGATAGTTCGAGAAATCGCGGGCGACAATAAACTTGCTGCGCCCGTCAAAGCCGGCGTGATGAGCCTCGAAGACCATCGAGCAGCGGTTGGGAGCATGGGTTAGAAGTTGGAAACGAATTGGTGCCTCGGTGGCTAGGTCCCAGCGCTTGTCCTGTTCGCGCTGCTTGCACCATTCTCGGACCGCCGCCGACTCGGAGCCGTCTTCGCATGGGATAGTGGCGCGCTCGAAAGAACATGCCTCAAGTGCCGGCAGGACGCACTGGCGCAACTGTCCCCGCACAAGCCGCAGCACCGACCGCAGCGGCTCGTGTCGTTCAAGCACGGCGCGCGCAGCGGCCTCGAGGTGATGCTCGTCAAGTACACCGCGAAAGGTCGCCACGAAATATCCGCCGCCACTAATCGAGGGATCAATCGTGGCTTCGGCCCAGAGTGCGTATTGGCCCGCATCGGCGGGCCTATCGTGCAGGATTGTGGTCATTCGTCACCGCCCTGACTGTGTCGGCGACGCCGCCGGCAGTCATCTGCGATGAGCTCAGCGACTCTCTCACGATTAACCTTCCCGCTGGGGGTCCTGGGCAGTTCGGGCAGTTCCGTCACCGAAACAGGGACCGAAACCTCGGGCAGTACCTTGCGTAGTCGCTTAAGAGCGTTGGCCTCGACTGGGCCGGTGCAGCCCTCACGAAGGACTACTGCGGCGCGCAGGCTGGCATGGCCGGACTTAGTCACCACCATGACCGTCGCCGCTGCAGCGAAGTCGGGAGCTGTTAGCAACTGCGCATCGATTTCTAGGAGATCAACGCGGATTCCCCGCACTTTGATCTGGCTGTCCATTCGGGATAGGAAGCGCAAGCCGCTGTCTGTCAGCTCCACCAGGTCACCGGTACGGAAGGCTCGGGTGTTACCGGCTGGTGAGGGAAGGATGCTGACGTAGCGCTCCACTGTCAGCTCGGGACGCCCCAGATATCCATCCGACAATGGATTTCCGGATACGAGAAGCTCTCCGATGTTCGGAGTTTCTGGAACTTCCGGCGCGATGAGTAGTTCGCATCCCGGCAGGGGTTCGCCGATTGGTGGCAGATTGGGCCAGGCATACGGATCGGGCCCCAGGATGTGCGAGGTCACCATGGCGGATTCGCTTTGTCCGTAGTGGTTGACCAGCCGGCAGCCGGGCATACATGCGAACATTGCGCGAATATCTTCCGAGCACACTACTTGCTCACCGGCGGTATTTACCTCGACCAAGCACAGTTGCGCCAGCATGTCCCGCTGGGCCGTCACTGCCAGCATCTGCAACGCAACGAATGGGACGAACAGCCGCTCGATTCGTTGATCGGAGAGCCATCGAAGCAATTGGGCTGGTTCACGGCGTAGCTTCTCCGGCATGATCGCAAGCGTGCCGCCGCCGCACAGCGTGCCCAATATCTCCTGGAACGAGACGTCGAAATTTAGCGGGGCGAACTGTGCGGTGCGTAGTTCGGGGTGGGGTGAGTGGGATGTTTGCCAATCGACCATTGTGTCGATGCAGAGATGGTTCAGCGCTACGCCCTTCGGCCAGCCGGTCGATCCGGATGTGTAGATGATGTAGACCGGAAGTGCGGCATCGCACGCGACGGCGCGCAGGTCGATCGGTTGGGTTACTCCGGGGGGCAGCCCGATGTCGACCAGCGGGGCGTGGTGGTTCACACGTGATCGCGTGGTGGCGATTAGGGCGCGAGGTGCGCAGTCATCCACCATGAACTGAATCCGTTCCACGGGGTACTCGGGGTCCAACGGGACGTACGTCGCTCCATGCAGCAGCACCCCGAGTAATGCAGCGACTGCACCCGCGCCTCGCGGAAGCGATACCGCAACCCGGTCTCCTACGTTCACGCCGGCCAGCGTCAAGTTGGACGACACCGTTTGCGCCCAAGCTGCCAGTTCTCCGTAGGTGTACGAACGATCGGCGTCGACTACAGCCGTACGCCCCGGATCGTGGGTGACACGGCGAACAAATCCAGTTAAGTGACAATCGGGTGTCGCCGGACCTCCCCACAGTGACTTGAATTTTGGGGCGGTCATGCATCTTCTCCCCGCGGCGCTACCCCTGCTAGTTCTTCATCAACGGCCTCCACGAATTCTTCGATGGTGGGGTTGTTAAAAATTAGATGCAATTCCGCTTGCAGCCCATACTCCCGCTGGATAAGGGCAAGGATTTTCGCGGCCGTGAGCGAATCACCGCCCAAATCGAAGAAATTGTCATCGAGCGTGAGATTTTCTTCGCCGAGAGCCCGTTCCCAGAAACTCGTAATAGTGGTAGCCATCCGTTGTTTGCTCATATTTCTCTGCTCCCCATCCGAGTGGTCAGTTGGCTGCACCCTTGAGTGTGTTTGGGTACGGGATTGACCCGGACTGCTGCTGCTCCGGTTAGATGCGGTCATTTCGATTCGAGCCCTTCTGCCACCGCCCGTTGCATTTGGCCGATGCTGGCCCGAGCCCGTGCTGCTGCGATCATCGAATTCATGACATTGCGGCCCGCGGCCACGTCATCGGTCACAGCACGTAGTTCTGCGCTACAAACCCCGCGCTCGAAGGGACGGCGGCGGCCCGGTACGACACCCGAACGCAGTTGCCTTTCAGTGAGCCACTCCTCTTCTTCGGAACTCTCGGCTTCGACGACGCCGACGACGGGGCCGCGGGTGGCGTAGGCCATGTCGTCAATGCGCGATTCCAGCCAGCCACTGCGCAGACAGTCCAACAAGCCACCATGGGCAGCGATGTCATCTAGCCACCCCGTAGCCTCTGCTTCGATTTCATCGGCGATGCGAGCTATTGCCTCGGACCCGCCGAGGGGGTCGACGTATCTGGCTAGATCGGTTTCCTTCAAGATGATCTGCTGAATCCTCAGCGCAATGCGTGCCGATAGCTGCCCAGGCGTTTGTTCGGCCTCGTCGAAGCCGCACACATGCAGAGACTGCACCCCGCCGAGGACGGCCGCTACGGCCTGAATGGTCGTACGCGCGATGTTGTTGAGCGGTTCGGAGGCGGCGAGAGCGGAGCCGAAAGTATTGACCTGAACACGCATGCGGCTCGACTTCGCGTCAGCAGCGCCGAAGAGGTCCACCATGCGGCGGGCATACATCCTGCGTAGGACACGGAACTTGGCCGCCTCGGCAAGAACCTCCATATGGGTCCCAAAGATGAAGCTGAGCCGGGGTGCGACCTCGTCGACGGTAAACCCCCGCTCCAGCATCCCTTGCAAGTACGTCTCCGCATCAGCGATGCCGAGCGCCACTTCCATTGCTCGGCTCGCACCGGCTTCACGGGCGTGTCCACCCGAGATCGATACCGGATTGACCTTGGGCAAGTTGCGTATGCAGTACTCGATAACGTCTAACGAGAAGCGGAAGCTGTCGTCCAAGTCGAACACGAACGCCTTGCGAGCCGCGTGCTCTTTCAGCATTTCGTTCTGCAAAGTGCCACGTAATAGCGCAGGGTTGACGCCTGATTCTTCGGCAACCACGATCCATAGGGCCAAGATCATCGGTGCGGTCGCATTGATGGTGAAAGAGACTGACACCTGATCCAGCGGTATTCCGTCGAACACTGCGGCCAAGTCGTCGACGGTGGACACCGAGACCCCGGCGCGACCGACCTCACCGGCAGCCGTTGGATCGTCCGGGTCGAGTCCGAGCTGGGTGGGCAGGTCGAAAGCCAACGAAAGACCTGTCTCGCCTTGGTCGAGGAGATAATGGAACCGCCTATTGGTGTCTACGCCGTCGCCAAGCCCAGCCAATTGCCTGATCGTCCATGGCCTAGACACATAGCCCTTGGGATGAATACCTGCCTCATAAGGAAACTCGCCTGGTTTACTCATAATCGTCGCCTTCCAGTTCTGCACGCAGCCGGTCGCCGTAGGCGTCCAACGCATCGGGACTCAACATGTCGTTGTGTTCGCACTCCACTGCGATCTCCGTGACTGGACGAGCGATAAAACGTGTCCAGTCTCTTGAATAACCTGGATCGCGTTCGTGATCGCTTCCCTGGAACACCACAGCGCCGCCCCCGAATAGGTCCGGTGTGTGGCCGTGCCAGAGGTCAGAATTGAATCGGAGATTGCGAACGACGTGGCTGATCATCCAAGCTGGCGGAATAGCTGCGCCGAGTGACGAATGAGTTTCCAGCCATTCCGTGGCCTGCTCGTAAGAGGTCAATTCTTTCAGATCGGGCAGGTCGACGTTCTTGGACACGAAATGCCGCAGGACGTCGGTCTCATTGAAATCCGCGTCTGGCGAGCGTGTCGTACCGGGTTCTACTAGAGCTGCGTCCAACAGTATTAGCCGACGTACGTGCGCCCCTCTCCGTTCCAGCACGGTAGCCATCTGGTGGGCGACGACACCACCGAAGGACCATCCCAGCAGGTCGTAGGGCCCATCGGGCTGGACTGACTGGACGAGGTCGGCATACTCGCCGGCCATTTCGCGGACCGTACGCGGACGTTCGCCGTCGACGGTTTGCTGAATAGCGAATATTGGGCGCTGCACGATGCTTCCCAAGGCGCGGTACGCCCAGCTGACGCCCCCACCAGGGTGTATGCAGAAAAGTGGACGCCCTGGCCCTCGGCACAACTTCACGACCTGAGGTATCTCGTCGGAACTGGACCAGTTGAAGAGTTGTTTGCTCAGGCCCGCTACGGTGGGGGCTTCCATGAGTGCACGGACGCTGATTTCACAGTCGAAGGTTTCCTGCACGGCGGCTACGACACGCATCGCAGAGAGCGAGTTGCCGCCCAGGTCGAAGAAGGAGTCGTCCACGCTGACTCGCGGCAGGTCGAGAACCTTCGTGAAAATGCCGGAGATAATTTCTTCAACCGGAGATGACGGCGCTCTGTGAACGCCGCTGGCGAATTGCGGCTCGGGCAACGCCCATTTGTCCAGCTTGCCGTTGACAGTTAACGGCAACTCGTCGATGACCATCACCACGGCCGGAACCATGTACGCAGGCAATCGCGCGGCAACTCGTTCGCGCAGCGCCCCACCATCGATTCCCGCAGACACCTCGGTAGGTACGACGTAGCCAATCAACTGCTTGCCGGTATCGGTATCACGGGCCACCACTGCCGCACGCTCCACTCCGGTCAAGGCAGCGAGTGTTGCTTCCACTTCACCGATTTCGATGCGGTAACCACGAATCTTCACCTGATCGTCAGAGCGACCCACATACTCCAGCTCGCCGTCGTGATTCCAACGAACCAGATCGCCGGTGCGATACATCCGCGAACCCAAAGGGCCGAGCGGACACGCGACGAATCGCGATGCCGTCAAGCCCGGCCGTCGCACATAACCGCGTGCCACACCCCGCCCCGCGACATACAACTCACCAACCACACCGATCGGAACCCGCCGCAAACCGGAATCCAACACAAACAACGCATCACCCGGCACCGGCGTACCGATAGGAGCTCCATGACCAGGCTTCATGGGCGCACTCATAGAGGCGTAAACGGTGCTTTCGGTAGGACCGTAGGAGTTGATCATTTCTCGGCCTGAAGCCCACCGATCGACAAGTTCGGGCGAGCACGCCTCACCCCCCACAAAAATGGTCCTCAATGCGCTCAGCCGCTGCGGTGACAGCCGGCCGAGGGCGGACGGGGTCTGGGTCAGAACCGAAACACTTTCGTTCACAAGTAGGTCATGAAAGTCGGTGGCAGAGTTGGCCGTGTCCTCAGAGGCTATGACTAAGCGGCCACCGTGCAGCAGAGCGCCCCACATCTCCCACACCGACACATCGAACGAGTACGAATGGAACATCGACCACACCTGTCCTGGCGACAATTCGGACGTCCGTGCGGGTCTGGTGAACAGTTGCGTCACGTTCTGGTGGGTGACCGAGACGCCTTTGGGTGTGCCTGTCGTTCCTGAGGTGTAGATGACATAGGCCGTCAGTTCTGGATGGGGGAATGGAAAGGTGACAGTGGGAGGTTCGACGGTGACCCTGCCCCCGAGGGTCACGACTGCCACTTTGCTCTCATCGACCCGGTGCAATTGCGCTACCGTTGTCACTATTGCTGCTGGTTTGGCGTCTTGTAGAACGAATGCCAGGCGCTCGTCAGGGGTGTTGATGTCGATCGGCAAGTAAGCAGAACCCAGCTTCAGCACCGAAAGTATGGCTATCACAGTGTGTTCCGAACGTGGCAGCAACAGTGCAACAACGTCCTCTACTCCCACCCCACGCCCAGCCAACAAATGAGCCAACTGCGTCGATGTGTCGTCCAACTCCTGATACGTCCACGACCGACCCTCGAACACCACCGCTATGACGTCCGGCCGCACCCTCACCTGCTCGGCGAACAACTCCGGAATCGACACGCCAGCAACGGACTCCGTCACAGCCGACCTGTTACCCAGTACGTCCAGCTGCGTCAGCTCATCCTCACCCAGGATGTCGAACGAAGCCAAAGGACGATCCGGGCCCGCCGCCATCGCAATCAATAGTGTCTGGAGCCATACCAGGATTTGCTTGGCCAACCGCTCGTCGAGGACCGCCATGCGGTATTCCAGCCGCACCCTCAGCTGTGGACCGGGCCAGATCTGTAAGGCGATTGGATAGTGAGTGAACTCGCGACTTGAGGCTATGCGTACGCTCAGTCCGTTTGTCTCGAGCTGCCCGCCGGACATCCTCAGTGGGTAGTTCTCGTAGACGAAGAGGGTGTCGAACAGTTGTTGATGTCCCGCGGCGCGCTGGATATCGGCCAGGGCCACGAACTGGTGGTCTAGCCCATCGTGGTAGTCGTCCCGCAGCATGCCGATCAGTTCAGCCGTGGTCGTCGTCGCGGTCAGGGATGCTCTTACCGGGACGGTGTTGATGAACATGCCCACCGCCGACTCGCTGCCGAACAGTTCTGCTGGCCGCCCCGATACGGTAGTGCCGAAGACGACGTCTCCGCTGCCAGTCAATGCGCCCAGCAGACGGCCCCAGGCGGCCTGTAGCACGATGTTCATGGTCGTGTTTTGCGAGCGAGCCAACTGCTCAACAGAACGCGTGACGTCGATAGGGAGGTCGACTCGCAACAGCGATCGCGCATCAGTGAAGCGATCTCCTGGATCTAACAAGGTCGGCGTTTGAAGTCCCGCCAGCAGCTTCTGCCAATGCCGCCGCGCCGCGCTCCAGTCCTGGGCGGATAGCCACTCGACGTAATTTCGGAAGGTGGGCGCGGGTGCCAGAGTCTCCCGTTCGTAGACGGCGAACATCTCTTTGAGCAGAATCTGGATTGACCAACCGTCCACCACGATGTGATGGACGGATAGCACCAGCGTGTGCTTATTCGTCCCAGTCTGATGAAGGAGAATCCGTAGCGGTGCCTCATCTACGAGGTTGCCGCAGGCGGCGAGCTCTGCATCCAGCAGCCTCTGATCGCACTCGTAGCCGTTAACTACCGTCCACGGTATGTCTGGGCGTGTCGGAATGATCTGCACCGGCTCGGGGAAACCCTCGGAGACGAACCGAGCCATTAGGTTGGGGTGGCGTCCGACGACTGTATGAGCGGCCTCGCGCAAGCGCGGCACGTCGAGTACGCCAGCAATCTCGATACCCAGTTGCACGGTGTACAGCTCTACGGGTTCATTACTGCCGGAACGGCGATGGAAAAGCAGCCCGGTTTGAAGCGGAGTCAGCGGGAGAAGGTCTGCTGGTTCCACGATTTGTGCGAGTTGATCGATCTGCCGCTGATTGACCACCGCCGGCAGGACGTCGGAGGGAGTCAGTCCTCCGCCGCCGTTCTGCACGTACGCCGCAATTCCAGCTAGAACGTCATACCAGCGCGCGTACAGCTCGGTGATATAGGAGCGATCCACCTGTGTGCTCGTCCAACTCCAGGACACGTGTAGTTCTGACTGCGAACCTTCGGCTAGCACGGCTGCATTGATGCCGACTGTGTGCGGCAACAGCATCGAGCGGGAACCAAAGCGTCGAGCATCAGGCGATTCAGTCGGTCCGAGGATCCGCCAATCTTCGAGGGGTGCGTCGAGCTGGCTCACGCTGCGCCGGCCGAGGTAGTTGAAGCCGATGGCGGGATCTACGCCAGACAGATTGTTGGTGCCTAGATACTTGAGAAGACCGTAGGTGATTCCGTCGGGGTGGGCACGCAGCTGTTCCTTGGCGTCCTTTATCCAGATACCCATGTCCGAGCCCCCGGTCAGAACAGTGTCACGGTCCATGGGTACGACGTTCAAAGCGACCGGGTGCTTTGCGGTGAACCATCCGACGGTGTTGGTCAAATCGATCCCACTGCCGATTTCATCGCGACGTCCGTGGCTCTCCACGTCGATGCGGAAAGGGACGTCGAAGTGCTGGTGCTGTTCAGCGAGGGCAGAACCGAGTGCGATGAGCAGCAGATCCTGAACGTTGATGTGCAGAGCCGCAGTCACGTCGGTTACCAGCACTTCGGTTAGCTCCGTGTCGATGCTGACCGACAGATGCTCCACATCGCGCCAGATACCAGGAGTCGGGTGCGGGCTGGGCAGCAGGGTGGCAACGGCTTCAATGCGCTGCCAATGCGGAAGCTGGTCAGTGACTTTCCGCTCGGCAGCGTACTGCGCCAACATCGTTGACCACTCACGGAACGAGGTGCCGCTGGCATCCAGGGTAATTTCTCGCCGCTCGGTGAGGCAGCGCCAACCCGTTGCGAGATCCCTTTGGATGATTCCCCAGGAGACCGCGTCGACCGCGAGGTGGTGGACGATGAGCAACAGCTGGCGGGTGCGCTCAGCCCACAGCCCATGCACCATGGCTCCTCGACGCGGGTCAAGACGGCTCAAGGCATTGGCAAACGTGGTATCGGAGAAGTCCACGACGGGGGTTACACAGTCGGCTGCGCTGATCGAGCCTGTTGGTAGGACGATGCAGTTGTCCGCGTCCTCAGTCGGGGCGTTGTCCACCTGCAACCGGAGCATGGCGTGCCGATCGACCAATGCCTGTAGTAACAACACCACGTCGCTGTACTTCGCCTGCTGCGGCCCCTGGAACAACATGGTTTGGTTGAACTCGTCTGTCGGTGCCGTGAGAGATGCCAGCCACCGCATGATCGGCGTTGCCGTGACGGGCCCAGCCTCAGCCGGCCGAAGGAGAGACTGCTCCGGGACCGAGAGCTGGAGAGCGTGGGCAAGTCGTGCCACGGTTCGCTCCACCAGGATGTCGCGGGGCTTGCAGTACAAACCGACTTGCCGGGCCCGGGACACCACCTGAATGGACGAGATGCTGTCGCCGCCTAGATCGAAGAACGAATCGTCGACTCCAACTTTCTCCACATTCAGTACGCGCGCGTAGATGTCAACCAGGCTCTCCTCGAGTGGAGTAGTCGGTGCTCGGTATTGGTTCGATTGTCCTAGTTGAGGTACCGGAAGCCTCTTTTTGTCAAGCTTGCCGTTACTCGTCATGGGCAATGCATCGAGGACCACGACCGCCGCAAGCGACATATATTCGGGCAGCCACGCGTCGGTCAAGCGGCGCAATTGGTTGCCATCCAACTCGCCCGCCCAGTCTGTGTGGGGAACGACGTAGCCGATCAGCCGTTTGTACCCTGGGTGGTCCTCATGGACGACGACCGCAGCCTGTCCTACTCCGGGGGCCGTCCGGAGCACCGATTCGATCTCACCGATTTCGATGCGGTAACCACGAATCTTCACCTGATCGTCAGAGCGACCCACATACTCCAGCTCGCCGTCGTGATTCCAACGAACCAGATCGCCGGTGCGATACATCCGCGAACCCAAAGGGCCGAGCGGACACGCGACGAATCGCGATGCCGTCAAGCCCGGCCGTCGCACATAACCGCGTGCCACACCCCGCCCCGCGACATACAACTCACCAACCACACCGATCGGAACCCGCCGCAAACCGGAATCCAACACAAACAACGCAGTGCCGGAGCCAGCGGCACCGATCGGCACTGCCCCTGTAGGGACTAGCGGTTCGGTCATCGAAACGTAGACGGTGCACTCGGTCGGGCCATAAGCATTGATCACGGCTCGCTCAGGCGTCACCCATCGCTCGATTAGCTGGGCTGGGCACGTCTCTCCCCCGAGTAGAAGTAGCGCGATCGACGGTAGCCCCTCGGGAGACAGCCGTGCCAACGCCGACGGTGTCTGGGTCAGCACCGTTACTTCTTCGTTTACGAGCAGGTTATGGAAATCGGAAGGAGAGTAGGCAACCTCTTCGGGAACCACGACCAGCCGTCCCCCGTGCAGAAGCGCGCCGCACATCTCCCAGACCGCGAAGTCGAATGCGTATGAATGGAACAGCGTCCATACGTGGTGGTGGGGTTCCAGAGTGCCGGTGGTCGGGTCCTCGACATTGGCGAGGCGCGCGATGTGGGTAGCGATGAGGTCATTGACGCCGCGGTGGGTGACCGAGACGCCTTTGGGTGTGCCTGTCGTTCCTGAGGTGTAGATGATGTACGCGAGGAGGTCAGCATTCGGCACCGGCAACGTCGTCGTCGGCTGTTCAGCGACCTTGGGATCCTCGACATCTATCAGTGGGACCCCGGACTTACTGACGCGACCAGCGAGGCTCACCGTGGTCAAAATCGCGGCCGGCGCAGCGTCTTGTAGAACGAATGCCAGGCGCTCGTCAGGGGTGTTGATGTCGATCGGCAAGTAAGCAGAACCCAGCTTCAGCACCGAAAGTATGGCTATCACAGTGTGTTCCGAACGTGGCAGCAACAGTGCAACAACGTCCTCTACTCCCACCCCACGCCCAGCCAACAAATGAGCCAACTGCGTCGATGTGTCGTCCAACTCCTGATACGTCCACGACCGACCCTCGAACACCACCGCTATGACGTCCGGCCGCACCCTCACCTGCTCGGCGAACAACTCCGGAATCGACACGCCAGCAACGGACTCCGTCACAGCCGACCTGTTACCCAGTACGTCCAGCTGCGTCAGCTCATCCTCACCCAGGATGTCGAACGAAGCCAAAGGACGATCCGGGCCCGCCGCCATCGCAATCAATAGCTGCTGCCACCGAGCCGCCATGCGCTTTACGGTCTCGGCGTTGAAGATGTCGGTGCGGTACTCGACGATTCCGCTGATCCCATCGGGCTGACCGTCCGCAGTGAACCGCTCGCGCAGGCTGAATGCCAGGTCCATTCGAGCGGCTCCGATGTCGACTGACGCCGTCTCCACGTCGAGACCCGGCACCGAGATGTCGGGGACCGGGTCGTTCTGCCAGGCGAACAGGATTTGGATCAACGGATGGTGAGCCTGCGTACGGACCGGATTGAGGCGCTCGACAAGCGCATCGAACGGCACATCTTGGTTCGCGAACGCGTCCAGGCTCCGCTCCCGTACCTCCTCCAACAAATCACCGAAGTTCATCTCGGCTGAAACCCGCGTACGCAACACCAGCGTGTTGACGAAAAACCCGACCATGCCGTCAAACTCGGTTCGCCCCCGCCCCGCCGTCGGCACCCCGAACGCCACATCCGCGCTCCCGCTCAAACGCGCCAACAGCACCGAAAGCGCCGCCGACATCACCATGAACGTCGTCGCATTGCGTTCCCGCGCGATCCGCTGCGCCAATTCATGGAAATCCGCGGGCAGGTCGACGACGACTCGACCCCCATTCGTGTCGGTCTCCGCCGGGTACGACCGGTCCGTGGGAAGCTCCAACCTGCTGGGTAGATCTTTCAGGGCGTGTTCCCAGAATTTCAACTGCCCGGCGAGCACGCTTTGCGAATCCGCTTCGTCACCCAGCAGAGCGTGTTGCCAAAGCGTGTAGTCGGCGTACTGGACGGGAAGTGGCGACCAGGAAGGCGACTCGCCCGCAGCGCGGACTCCGTAGGCGCTCCATAGGTCACGCAGGAGCGGAGGAAGTGACCCCCCGTCGACTGCAATGTGGTGCATGACCACGACCAGACGATGGTCAGTGGCAGACACGACAAACAGCGCCGCGCGGAAAGGAAGGTCTTCGGCTAGGTCGAAAGCATGCTGACCCCGAACACGCGCTGCGTCGGATATTTGAAGTTCCGTCCAGGTGGTGGCGTCAATGATGTCCCAGTCGAAGTCAGTCTCAGCTGCAAGGACACGCTGCTCCGGCACACCAGCCACCGCTGGAAACACTGTCCGCAGACTCTCGTGCCGCTCCACAACATCAGCGATCGCCGCGCGCAGCGCACAGACATCCAAAGAACCGGTAATCTGAATCAGTAGCGGTATGTTGTACGTCGCCGACTGCCCTTCCATCTGGTGGATGAACCACAGCCGACGCTGAGCGAACGACAACGGCAATCGCTTGGGACGAGCTACTGGGACCCATGCCACGCCGCCACCCGGCGATCCACCCACCAACCGTGCGAACCCCGATACCGTTGAGGCTTCCCAGAGCGCCTTCACGCCGATCGATGAATCAAACGACTCCTGCACGGCCGCGATCACTCGCATCGCCGATAGCGAATTTCCGCCGAGGTCGAAGAACGAGTCGTCCACCCCTACCCGCGGTAGGTCCAGCACACGCGCAAAGATTTCAGCCAAAATTCCCTCAACCAAGGTCGACGGATTTCGGTAGGATCCGCCTGCGAACTCTGGATTCGGCAATGCCTGCTTGTCTAACTTGCCGTTGACCGTAAGCGGTAGGTCATCGACGATCATCACCACTGTGGGGACCATGTACTCCGGTAGGTGCGCGGCCACATCACCACGCACCACAGCACCATTTACTTTTGGACCGGTCTCCGCAGGTACGACGTAGCCGATCAGCTGCTTGCCCGAACTCGAAGACCTCACCACGACCGCGGCGCGCTCCACCCCCGCGACACGGGAAAGAGCAGCCTCGACCTCACCCGGTTCAACACGAAAACCACGGATCTTCACCTGGTCGTCCGAGCGGCCCACATACTCCAGCTCGCCCTCGCGGTTCCACCGCACTACGTCACCCGTCCGGTACATCCGCGAGCCCGGCGGGCCGAGCGGAGAAGCAACAAACCGCGACGCCGTCAGCCCCATGCGTTTCAAGTAGCCCAGGCCGACACCATGACCTGCCACATACAACTCTCCGACTACTCCTACCGGCACGCGGCGGAGACCGGTATTCAATACGAAGAAGGCAAGGTCAGCAAGCGGACCGCCCACGGGACTGACATGGCTGTCGAGGTCAGAAGAAACGATCCTCCGGAACGATGCGTGGACGGTGGTCTCTGTGGTGCCGTACATGTTGATCAGGTGCGGCCAGGAATCCAGCTGATCTAGCCAAGGTCGCAACTTCGACGGTTCGAGAGCTTCGCCTGCGAAGACAATCGCTTCTAGACCGCTCAGCCGAGACTCGCCCGGCCGGCGCATGTCGACTGCCTGCAGAGCATAAAATGCTGACGGTGTCTGACTCAGAACGGATACGTTCTGGTCTCGCAGTAGTTGATGAAAGTCGTTGGCGGACTGGGCAATTTCTCCAGGTACGACAACCAGTCGGCCACCGTGTAGCAGCGCGCCCCACATCTCCCATACCGACACATCGAACGCGTAGGAGTGGAAGAGTGACCACACCTGGTTTGAGGACGGCACGAACCCCGGAGCCGTCGAGCTGAACAATCGCGTGACGCTCGCCTGGGTAACGGCAACCCCTTTGGGGACACCGGTGGTACCGGAGGTGTAGATGATGTACGCGACTTGGCCGGCCTCTGGCGCAGGCAGAGCCGTAACCGGCTGCACGGCAATCGCGTCGTCGTCGACATCCACAACTTCGATACCAAAACAGTCTACCCGGCAAGTCAGTTCGGCAGTGGTCACGAGGGCAGCTGGAGCGGCATCGCCCAAGATGAACGCCACCCGCTCATCGGGGTGCTTGATGTCAATGGGTACATAGGTTGCGCCCAGTTTCAACACTGCCAGGATCGCGATTACTGTCTTGTTGGAACGCGGGAGCATGAGAGCAACAACTTCTCCTCCGCGTACCCCACGAACGGCTAGTAGATGTGCCAGTTGCGTGGAGGCCTCGTCAACTTCCCTGTAAGTCCATACCTGATCCTCGAAAACCATGGCGTGCGCTTCCGGCGCTCGATTCGCCTGTGCTGCAAACAGTTCGGCTATGGATATACTGGCGGCAGTCTGAGAGTGCGCAGAACGATTGCCCAGGCGGTCAAGATGAGTGTGTTCGTTTCTGTCTAGTACGTCGATCGAGATGACTGGCTGGTCGATCACGGCGATCATCTCGGCGATGATTCGCCCAAGCCTGACGATCATGGTCTCGACCGATGCAGCGTCGTAGACATCAGAGCGGTACTCGACCACTCCGTCGATTCCCTGCGGCTCGCCGAACTCGGAGTACCGCTCCCGGAGACTGAAGGTCAAGTCCATCCGGGCCTGTCGAGAAATGGTGGGTACCGCCTCTGCCAGCACCCCCGGCAAGTCCAACTCCGTGGAGATCTGGTTCTGCCATCCGAGCATGACCTGGACCAGTGGGTGATGCGATTGTGACCGAGCAGGTTTGACGAGATCCACCAGCGCGTCGAACGGGACATCCTGGTGGGCCAATGCGTCCAAAACCGCGTCCCGTACTTTTTGCAAGAGGCGACGGAACGTCGAACTGGCAGACACATCAACGCGGAGCACTACTGTGTTGGCGAAGAAACCGACCATCTCCGCAAGATCAGCGTCACGTCGGCCCGTAGTTGGAACACCGAAAGCGACATCGGAGGTGCCGCTTAGTTCGGACAACAGCACCGCCAGCGCCGTCGAAATCACCATGAAGCCGGTAGAACGATGCTCCCGGGCCAACTGTCGCACCTGCTCTTGCATCGACACGGGCCATTCGATGGGGATTCGATTGCCTCGATAGTCGGCCACGACCGGATAAGGGCGGTCGGTTGGGAGCTCAAGCCGCCCCTCGTATCCGGCTAGCGTGTTCTTCCAGTAAAGGAGGTGCCGGCTCAGCGCACTGTCGGGGTCGGACTCGTCGCCGAGCGACTCACGCTGACGGAGCGTGTAATCCCGATATCGCAATGGCAACGGCACCCAGGCAGGCACCTCTACGCCCACATGGGCCCTGTACGCCAGCCCGACGTCGCGTACGAGGGGCGTGAGGGACTGGCCGTCTGACGCGATGTGATGCATCAGGAGCACCAATACATGCTGATCGGCCGATAGTCTGAAGAGCTGCGCTCGGAACGGAATCTCAAAGCTGAGGTCGAATTTGTATCCCACTGCCTGTGCGACTGCATCGTTCAACGCGTCTGTCGACCACCCTGACGCTTCGACTACGTCCCAGCCGAAGTCTGCGTCGGCCGAGCCAAGAACACGCTGCTCCGGCACACCCTCATGGGAGGGGAAAACAGTCCGCAAACTTTCGTGTCGACTCACGACATCGCCGATTGCCCTGCCCAGCGAATGAACACTGAGCTCACCAGTCAGGCGTAAGACCAGAGGAATATTGTAAGTTGACGACAATCCCTCCAACTGGTGGATAAACCACAGCCTACGCTGCGCAAAAGACAACGGGATCAATGCTCAACCCTTTCAGCGCCCAGCAAAACACTTCCTTGCGAACCACTCGGGTGACCACCCTCAGCGTTAGATTCAGACCCGAAATATTTCATCAGCAAGCTACAACAAGTCGACGAGCTCGGCCGACATAAATTCGCGCATCCCGATGGCCCCCGAAACCAAACCGAAGTACCGAGATGTAAGTTCGGGCGAATTGGCAATGGCATGCAGCATGCGCAACCGGGACTTCGTCGGTTGAAGCTTCGCCAGGGCGAGAGTACTCATGTACGGCTCCTCTAGAACAGCTCCTGTCGACAGTGCAAAGTGCACCATCGCCTCATCTACTGCGACCGAGTTCCCGACATCCACCCCGGAAATAGAATCGGTGAGCAGGTCGGCTTGAATCAGCGCATTGGTGATGCCGCGGGCGCTGATCGAGTCAAGGTGGTGAGCCGCATCCCCCGTCAATGCCCAGCCCGGACCGTGCGATTTACGGAAATAGTTGCGTTGGTCCCCCGTACCCCACCACCGATCCACTCGGTCGAGTGCCATAATTTGTTCGTATAAATCCGGCGCTGTCGATTCGATCGCGGACAAGTACGCCCTCTGCGGGTCCCGCCGAACGACCGAGAATTCGCTCTGCGGCAGGTAAGCTGCCACAATTGTCAGGTCGTCATGTGTTGGAATACGGGCTATCCAGCGGCCGACTCGCTCATGGAATCCGAATCCTGTTCGCAAGCCTTGCCAGAAGGTGTAGTACACGCAGCTTGCTATGGGTGCCGATCGGAGGATCGGTGCCTGAACAAGTTCCGCGACCTTTGATCGCATACCGTCGGCCCCAATAACCAATCGAGCAGACACCGATGTGGTCGAATTTCCACTCCGGAGGCGAACTCCGGCGACGCGTTCGTCGTGCCAAATCAATTCTAGGACCGACGTCCGATCCGAGAACTCCGCGCCCGCTGACACGGCAGCTCGAATGAGTAGATCGTCGAGTATGTACCGCCGTGGTGCGTAAGCGGCATTAACACCGTCCTTCGCCGGGGTAGCAGCGATCAGACTCAGTCCATCCACATCGTGACTAATAGTGCCCAAAGGCGGACAACCGGAGGCCACAACATCATCGAGCATCCCCCACTGTGCGAGTCTCACGACCCCAGGGTGCTGGATATACAACGTGGACATGGTGTCCGCCGGAAAGGAGGCCCTATCGACCAGCAGAACACTTCGCCCCTGTCTGGCTAACAGCAGTGCCACCGAAGCGCCGGCACATCGCGCCCCAACAACAACAACGTCGTAATCCATTACCAACCTTCTGGCTTTCTCTGGCGATGACACCGACTTGGTCACGTTCGCCGGTCGGCTCTTTTGCCGGATTTTGGTCCGGAAGCAATCCCCCGGAATCCCAACTTCATTCCGAAGGTAGAACGATTGACCTGCTCGACGAGTCGGAATGGCGGCGGACAAGGTGCGTGAGAGCAGTAGCACAATTTATAAACTCCGCTTGCATCCGTAAACCGATGAACAGACCAGGCCGAAATGGCTGAGCCGGTGCGAAATTGAAGGTTTACAAATGGCGGGCACGGAATGCTCTTTTGGCGCAAAAGGCTCCCGGGCCGTGGGTTCCGTCGGTGCGTCCGACATGTCCCCATCAGAAGTTGTTGTAGTCACCATGGCTGTACTCCCGCATGAACGAAGCTAGTTCTTTGCCTCGCCCGGCGTGGTTCGCGCTGAAGTGGTCCGCCACCCGTCGCCTGGTCTCGAGGTTCTGCTCCTGGCTGAGCTTGAACATGCCATCCGCCGATTCCACCTCAAAACTGAATGCACCCACAGCCGGACCGATCCTTCGGTAGTGGTCCAGCGAACTGTCCATCTCCCACCCGCTGCCGAATTTCTGCTCGTACGTACTGACTGTCAATTGAACGACCTTGAGCGTCTCCTCGAAATCGGCAACAGGTTGCAGCTTTCCTCGGAGATGTACCGAGACGTAGTTCCAGGTCGGTGCTACAGAATCGCGTTGGTAGACACTTGGGGTGACATACCCATGAGGCCCGGTGAAAATAAGTTGGGCATCCGCACCGTCGACGAGCGAGTCCCAGTGGGGATTGGCCCGGTTCATGTGCCCAAACAGTGTCGATCCTTCTAAGTCCTCGCTCTCTGAAGGGGCGCAGGGAGCACAGATGACTGGCAAATGGGTGGCGTACGGGGCCTTGGGGCCGTTTGAGATCAGAGCCGCAAAAGGGTACTGCGCAACCACGCGGCGCAGCCATGTCCGATCACTTGCCTTGTAGATCCGGGGGACGTACATGGTCATCTCCTGAGAATGGATTGGGCGATTTCACCGGATCTGACTGCAGTGTTGGACAGGAGACCAGCAGAAAGTCCATGGCTGTGTTCGGTACTGGCACCGTGCACATAGATACCGGCGCGCACCGCATCCGACGTCGTCACTCGGTAGTCGCGTCCCACGCTGAGCCGTCCCTGCTCGTCGTGCTTACATTCGCGCATCAGGCCCTGGAGTAGCGGTGCCGGGTCACTTGGCCGGTAGCCGGTGGCGTAGACGATCACGTCTGCTTCGATGGTATGGGTCAGACCGGTGGCCGAGGATGTGACCTCGACCCGTACGCCGTCTGTGTCCTCGTCGACGGATGTGACGCGCGAGGTGTTGATCATCCGTAACCGCTGTTTGCCCAGGACCTTCTCCTGGTAGCTCTTGAGATACAGCGACTGTGAAATATCGAGATCGACCACTGAGTAATTGGTGTTGGCGTGGTATTCGAGGAGCCTCTGCTTCTCGTCGGTCGGAGCGGAGAAGAACCGGTCAACTCCCTCCGGATCGAAAATTCCATTCGCATACGGGCTGTCATCGGCGACGCTGTAGCCGTAGCGGGACAGGACGGTGTGCACATTGGCGCGAGGGAAAGTCCGATGAAGGTAGTCAGCAACTTCGGCGGCACTTTGGCCAGAGCCCACGACGACAAAATTTTGAGGGACGTATGTAACTGCGGCTGCTCTGCCCAGCAGTTGGGAGCTGTGCCAGATCCGCTCAGATCTGTTGACACCATCGGGAAGTCGAGGCGTCAAACCCATTCCGATCACGATGTTCCGCGCCCGCTGAACAACGTCATCTGGGCCGACTACATCGACGTACTCCACCACGCCATTCTCGACTACTGGTCGGATGTCTTTGATCTCGGACCCGTACGAGACGTTTGACTGAAATTGGCTAGCTGCCCACTCCAGGTAGTCATGAAACTCCACCCGCAGTGGGTAGAGAGTTTTGCTGTTGATGAACTCAGCAATTCTCTCTTTCTCTCGGAGGTAGGACACAAACGTATACCGACTCATCGGATTGCGCATGGTGGCAAGGTCTTTGAGAAAAGAGACCTGCATGGTCGCATCCTCCATGAGCATCCCACGGTGCCAGCCGAAACGAGGCTGGAGCTCGTAGAACTTCATGCTGAACTTTGCCGGCACCGGTCCGGGCTGGATGGACTCTTGAAGAGCTATCGCGAGAGCGAGGTTGGAGGGTCCAAAACCGACCCCAACAACGTCCGCGACGGACGAGCCTGACTGTGCTCCCATCGAGCTACGACCTAATTTCGTTGTGGTAGGCATCGGCTGGGATGCCCTCAACCGAATTGGTCGTTCCCGGCCGCATAGTTGGTCCGACATTAGTTGTCTGGCTGCGGTTTTCGGCCTGAGCAATGGCGAGTGACTTGGGGCGCAAATCGGTCCAGTGGGTGTCGACGTACTCCAGACAAGCAGTCCGCTTGGCCTCGCCGAACACTCTTGACCAACCGGCCGGGACGTCGATAAAGACCGGCCAGAGAGAGTGCTGCCCCTCCTCGTTGGTGAGAACGAAATAGCTGCCGTCTTCATCGTCGAACGGATTGCTCATGGTCCTCGCTTACTCGGAGAGTTGCAGTACGCCTGCTGTGCATTTCGGTACCAGTCGAGTCTGCCTAGCAGCGAATACGTTGGTCCCCTTTGTGGCACGAAGGGAGTAGGTAATACCTCAGAAAACTACAACTTTGGATGTAGTTTTAGCGAAGACAAGTCCGGGCAGAAACCTTCGTGCACTGCGACAGCTAGGCTCCGGCTGTGTCAGATGGGTGGTCGTATCGGTGTGAGTCGGTCAAGCACGGCACACAGGTAGGTCGTCCTGGGGGCGCGTCGAGTCCCGCAAGAAATGCATGGTTGTGCTTCGTGGAGGCCAGACCGCAGGTCCAAGGTGTCTATCTGCTTCGATTCGCGGTTGGAATTGCCGGCGTATCAGCGACTGCAGGGCCTGTCGGTGTCGGACAATTAGCGGCCGGCGCGTTGACCTGGTGGGCCGTCGTGATATCGACGTACTTGTTCAATGGTGTGACTGACGTCCTTGAGGATGTGGCAAACGCGTCGCAGCGACCGATTGCGCGGGGGGAACTGGCAGTCCGTACAGCCCGGTGGGTCAGCGTGGCTACGGCGATCACAGCCCTGCTGATGGCTGCAGTTGCGGGGCGCGAGATGTGGTGCTGGACCTTCGCCTTCCTGACGCTTGGGTGGGTGTACTCGGCACCGCCACTGGCTGCCAAGCGTTGGAGTTTGTCTTCTTCTGTAGTGATATTCGGCCTCGGCTGGGCAAGTTATGCTGCCGGAGCGGCCGCCGGCGGCGGAGGATTTGGGCGTACGGAACAAGTCTTCTGCGCATCGATGGCAACATGGATGGCGTTGGTGGGAGCGGTCGTGAAGGACCTATCCGATGCCCACGGGGACGCCATTGGTGGGAGGCGCACTCTGGCAGCGCAACGTGGACTCAGCTCTGCACGGCGGCTGGCCATATTCGGAACGACTGTCGTTGGAGTATGCGCACCGATCGCCTCACTGCTATGGGCACCGCTCGCACTGTTCGGAACATTGCCGTTGACTGCTGGAGCTCTCTGGGTGATGGCGCTATGCGCGCGGGCGAACGACTATGACCTGAAGGCACGGCGCTGCGGGTACCGCGCTTTCATGGCCACCCAGTACGCAGCAAACCTCGCGATGCTCGGCACCCTCCTGGTGCGCGCGGTATGAAATTGCGGGCCGCTAGATGCGGCTGCCGAATAGCCTGTGCAACGCGTCCATACGGGACGACGCCCCAAGTTTCAGATAGGCGTTGGACAGATGCCGCTTGACTGTGAGCTCTGAAATATTCAGAGTGCGAGCGATCTGCCGGTTGGTCATCGCGAACGCCACAGCCTCCAAGACTTCAAGCTCCCGGTTGGTCAAAGATGCGTCTGACGCGGCCTCAAGCACTCGAAGTTGCCTGTCCCTCAAATGGCCTCGGGTCTCCTCGTAGCTGAGCATGCCCGTGTGAAGGCGGCCACCGGCAGCAAGGCGAAAAGCGGCGTTGATGCGTCTCCAGACCCCAGGTCGGTGTGTCAAGGGTGCCTCTTTGGCGGCCAGCTCTATTGCAGGCTCAAGGGATGACCACAGAATCTCCACAGCTCGCACGGACTCCGAAGCCGGTATTGCCTGTAGGGCTCGATGCGAGCCGAGCAACCGGGTGTACTCGTCTGGAATCGCCGACCGAGTAGTCGAAGACGTGGGAAGGCCTAATGCATCTACGCACTCGTTGAGGATTGCCAGTGCTTGGCGGCGGCACTGTGACCACACCCCCGGATTGATCCCGAGGGGACTATTCTCGCGTAGCAAAGTGGTTCTGTACGCCGTCACTACCTCTGGAATCGCGGCCCGTAGCGACGCCGCAGCCATTGCGTAAGGCATATGTTCCCCGAACTCCTGTTCCCTAGCCCAGGATACAAGACCATATGGTCCGTTGCCGTGCAATAGCGAGCCATGGATGCGTTGAGGGTTCGACCTACTGTTTCGTGTAGATGAATGTCAGGCTTCGTGAAGGTCTTGACGTCACCGGGTGGGTAGGCGGAGCAGAGCGGTCACTGCTTCCGGAGCAGAATCTATCGTGTTGGCCAATCGTTGCTGTACTGCTCAGAGACCGTCTCGTGGTCACGATAGAGCTGTTTACGTTTGCGCTTCGAGAGGCGGTCGCCGAAAACGATACCGTTGATGTGATCGGTTTCGTGTTGGAAACAACGCCCGAGCGTGCCGCCTGCGTTGAGTTCGATCTGGTTACCGTACTGGTCCTGTCCTCGACAGATAGAGAACTCTGGCCGTGCGAGGTCGGTGTATGCGCCGGGGAGGGACAAGCATCCTTCACCGAAATCGATGAGGTGTCGATCGTTTCCTTCGGCGAGTTCGACTACCGGATTGCAGACGACACCAGTTCGCCGTGTCCCGGTCTCGTCACTGCAATCGTAGATGAACACCGCAAGGTCGATGCCTACCTGCTGAGCGGCGAGGCCGGCACCGTCCGCAGCAGTATTGGTCGCGAACATATCGGCAAGCAGACTTTGCAGATCAGGACCGAAGTCGGTCACCGGTCGAGCCGATGTGTGCAGGACAGGGTCGCCCCATCGGACGATTGGTCGAGCATTGCCGAGGCGCAGAAGTTCAGAGACAGGCATGACTCGTATGCTCCACCCTGGCTACGTTAGAAGCAACCGATGAGGTTTGTTTTGGGCGCGTATCACGTTTTGTGGCCGTCATCATGGTGCGGAGTGGCTCGACGAGAGCATCCGATCGCGCAGGGCCCATGACAAGTGACCGTCTCTATTCCGATTCTTCGCCGGTGTCGATGGCTCCGTCGATGGGTCCGGTCTGGGGGTCTTCGGCTTGGACGGCGCGAAAGTCGGCGCGCGGCATGATGTCTGGATGAAATTGCCATGGTGCGCGGCGTTCTCGTCGGTGTGGTGGCGGTGAGGCCTTTTCGGTGGGCATGTCTGTTTGTTCCTTTCGCTGATGGTCAGTCCGTGTCGATGTCTTCGAGTTGCACGACGAGCCTTTCCCTGACCCTCTGACCTGGTCGCTCGTAGGGGACGAAGTGCGAGTTGACGACTCGGTAGCGGGTGCCCCGTGGGAGGAGGTGGCTCGTGTCGTCGCCCTTGTCCGATGCTCCGAGGTACAGCCCTCGTGTTGTTTGGATCTCGAATACGGCGTCCGTCGGATGGCTGTGTGCGTCGAGTTCGTGGATCGAGTGGCGGGCGCCGGTGAAGCGGTCGAAAGCTATGACCGAGCCGGGTGAGAGGGTCTCGGGTAGCTCGGATGGATGGATGACGGCGTGGGGCAAGCTCACAACGGTGTAGACCAGGTGTCCACGTCCGGACTCACGCTCGTATCGCTGGATTGCGCGGTCGACTCTCTGGATGTGGCGGCGCTGGTCGTCGTCGAGCCGAACTGCATCACCGTTGACATCGGACAATGCGTCGTTGGTGCGTTTCCAATTTTCTGGATCTCCGATCAGTGTGCTCATCGCACGGTGCTGGGCTCGGGGAACGCTCTGCTCGACAGTCCTTTTGGTGGCTGATCGCGCATTGCGCTGGCGGGCGCTGAGGCTTCGACGGAGTTCGATCGCGGCCGGCAGCGAACGTCTTTTTCGTTCGTTCGTGATCGGCGCGGCGGTGTTGCGGGGGAAGGCGCGTTCGAGGTCGCGGCGCGCGCGTGTCAGACCGGGCAGTCCTTCGATGTCGGTATCGAGGCCGCGGGCATGCTCGCGATTCGCGGCTCGGTCGGCGAAGGATGCGTGCGGGAGCACCACCCCTTGCTTCTTCTCCAGCTCTCCGCTGGATCCTCGATCGGGGTCGAACGCGCCCCCGTCTGGGGTGACGCGGTTACGACTACGGCGCGCGGAGGACATCGGACCTCACCCGGAGGGGGTCTTGCGGTCCCGGATACAGAGTCGGTACTGCGGCCCCGCGGGGGGCGGCGGTACCGACTCGACCTGCAGCGCCGCCGAAGTATTCGACAGCGCTGCAGCAAGTGCACGCTCGGCGGACGCCTCCACCGAGCAGTGCGACAGCTTGGGTCATCGTCCCGGCCGGCCGGGCAGGTCGGTTCCGGTTCCTATCGTCCATGCGACATCGACGACGTCGGACAGGGTCCGGCTCAGGTGGCCACAACTCGTGCATACGCCGGGCAGCTTCTGTGAAATCAGATCGAAGAAGTGCTCGTCGCACGCGAGGTGGGCCATGAGCTGTCCGCCGGCGCAGCAATCTTTCATGGCCACCGCCCACCATGCGCCCCGCGGTCCCGCTCCCCCGTCCCTGGGTTCCAGCGCGCAGACGTCGCAGGCCAGCTCGATATGGGTGATCGCGTCGGTTCGGTCGGTGCTCATCGCACAGCCCCCTCTGGTTGTCGACGGGATGTCATGTCAGCTCGCCATGGCGTCGTGCTCGCCGTGCTCGTTGTGGTGATCACTCCGGTGTTCCTCCGACGCCGGTGCGGCATGGTTCTGCTGCCCACTGTCGTGCCCGTGGGGTTCGCCGCCGGTGGCGGCGGTTTCTGCCGGCGGGGTCTGCGTGGGTTCTTTCTTGCTGGTGGCCGGTTTTGCGACTCCCTTCAGTGATGGCCGGACGTAGCCGCCCTTCTTCAGTTGGGCGGTGGTGAAGCCTGCAGCTTTGGCGGCGTCGTAGGCCACGATGAATTCGGCGGTCGAGTCGACATGTTCGGCCTGCGCTTTGGCGACTGCTTCGGCCTTCTGCCGGCTGTTCTCGGCTGCTTCGACAAGGTTGCGCATTGCGGTGAACTGCGGGCCGAGGATCTCGCGGGTGGTTGCATCGGCCTGGTCGGCGGTCTTGGGCATGAGATTCCTTCTTTCATGTTGTGTGCGAGGGACTTTCATTTCCTCTTGGGGAGGAGATTTGTGTGGCCGATCGTGTGGTCAGTTCGCCGGTTCGGTCTCGCCCGCAGTTGTCACCGCGGTGTTGCCGAGACCGCAGAGTTGCGTGGCCGCGACAGCATCACCGCGGGTGATGGGCAAGGCGTATGTCTGCGCCACACGAAGATATTTCGCCGCAAATGCACATGCGAGGTCGTCGTTGCTCGGATGCCACTGAGAAAGCCCACGTTGGGCTCGATGTTCAACTGCCTGCGCGCTGGCGACGATGATGTTGGTCTGTACGTCGCTGACAAAGCGTTGCTGCTGTTCGGGTGCCCATGCAGCAGCACCCAACGCCCACGCCGCGTCCAGCGGGTAGACGTAATCGCTTGCTGCAGCATCTTTCTCAGATGCTGCATCGAATTCGACGGTGACACCGGTGTATGGATCATTCAACACGCCCTGTGCCACAACGCAATTGTCCGTTCCGGCAGCGAATGTGACGGCCTCGAGCTCCGCTGCCAATGCGATGTTCCTGGTGTCGCATCCGTGATCGCTGCCTGGCGGCCGCACGAGAAGTTCCGCCAAGCGCTGACCGTCGGGCCACCTGGCCGTGCTGTCGATATCGTCGACGACGGGCAGGGCGTCGAGAAGGCTCGCAACGGTGATGACGTCGTGGAAGACCTGGGGTGGTGGTGGCGCAGTGTCGGCCTCGTGGTGATCCGTCGTGATCACCACGGCAGCCGCGGCCGCCACAGCGACCATCACGGCTGCGGCAATGGCTGTCCATGCGGTCTGATGTGTCTTCGCCATGATGGCAATCACCTCTTCGGGAGCTGTCGAGTTCGGGGAGGGAAGAAAAAGCAGGACGCAACTGCGCGCAGGCGGATCAGGATGCGACGAGAGTGAGCGCGGTGCCGAGTGCGAGGTACGGGCCCAGCGCGATATGCGACCGTGCAGGCTCGGATCTGATCGCTCGAAGGACCCGCACGACTATCACTCCGACGAAAGCCGTCAGGATCGAGAACACCAGCGCCGCACCGAGGGATGTCCAGCCGACGTAGCCTAGGACCATCGCGAGCGAGACCACCAGTCGCGCATCGCCGATACCGATTCCGCCGCGCAGAAGCACTGCAAGCGCGAAGAACAATATGCCGGCGGCCAGGCCGGCCAGAAGGGCGCGACCGACCGCGCCCCAGGTGCCGTGAACGACACCGGTGAGCAAGATCATTGCTGCAGTTCCGCTGGCGGCCAGATACGCAAGAGCAGTCGGAATCCGTTGCACGCGTTGGTCGATCCACGCAATCCAGGGCACTACCAGAGCCAAGAACAGCATTGCCGCCGGCGGCGCACTCGTCGGAGTACTGACGAAAGCGGAGATGACGCCCCACACGACACCGGAGACGATGACGGGAATTTTCGTCCCCAGCGCCGCCTCGTCGACGGAGATCTCGACCCGTGCACACACCGCGATGACGGTGGTCCGCAGCGCGGCCGACAGAGCTACCCCGACGATCACTGCTATCGCGACAATCGAGACGCGGCCGACAGTCGCAGCAGTTGATGCCTGAGTGCTGGCCCAGGATGCCGACGACGCCTCGATCAAGGCCCATAGGACGCCTGCCGCCAGAGCGACCACGACACTTCTGACGTAGTCGCTACGCAACATCGGCTTCTCGTTCACCATCGGAGCGAGCGGCGTGCACGGCCATCCGGGCACGGTAGCGGACCTTCTTTTTCACCGCTGAGTCGAGATCGATTCCGAGTACGTCGGCCAGGTGCTCGGTTGACCACCGCCGACGGAGCGAAATTCCTACGATCTCGGCTTGCTCTGCAAGAGTGAGCGGCAGTCTCCATTCGCCGCACAGGCGACGGTAGACGGCCGCCTCGTCCACGCCGCGGATGCCTCGGGGCGAATGTGGACGTGCTCGGGGGTCGTCGATTTCGTCATCGTCCCAAGCAAGAGGCGTCGCCCATCCCTGCTCACGGGCTGCATTCCGGACCTGCTCGTCGGGGCCGGGTGTCATGGAGATCTGGTCGTAGACGTCGTTGATGACGGACCAGAGTTCACTGGGGACAACTTGATCCGATGGCAACGTCGAAAGCTTGGGCACCGACAGCCCGGTCAGTTCGGACAGCGCTTGCACCGAGTAGCCCATCGCGACGAGGGCCCGGATCCGTCGCTGAGCTCCGACACCTAAGGTCATCGCCCGTCCCCGGGTGGGGTGGAAGGTGACGTCGAGAATAGCTTTCGAGATGCTTGCGGTGGTCTCGAAGCATTTGTGGTTGGCGACTGTCTCCACATCACTGAGGCTGAGCTTCGTGAGATCGAGGATCATTTGGTCGGGCATACCGCCGAGCCGCAACGACAGCAGGTGGCGGCGGGCGGGTCCGGAGGGTACCGACGAGGCACTCCCGCGGCGGGATGTTCTGTTAGATCCCGCCGCGGGAGTGGAGCGACGTCGCGCACGCGCAGCGTCACTGCCGTCGCTCGTCGGGCCGAAGGAACCACCCCTCGACGTCGTCGAGCGACTCCATGAACCGGTATTCCGGTCAGGATTCATTGTATTGCTATCGGGCACTGCATCACACAGTGCGGGGGAAAGATTGTTTTGCGTACGCGAAACCACGTCGACGTCAGTCATGGTGCATCCCTTTTCAGTTGATGCGGTTGGTCAGACCGCACATCAGATGTTGGGGACACTACCTCGCGGGAGTGCATCGCGTCCAGACCGTCGGGTCGTTTTTCTTCGGTGATGAGAGTTCCTCGGTCGTACAGTCCGCCTGCCGCGACGCCGGTATAGCTATCTGCCTCGGCTCTTGTGCGGCATGCGACGAAGGCCGCGAGCGGGCAGGTCTCGCACGATTCGAGGAGATGCGCTGCAGCGACGGTTGCTTTCCGGCGCCGTTCGAGACGTGGGATCCGTGACTGCAGCAGCTCTGCGACCGCCGTTTCGCGGGCGGCCCAGTTGCTGTCTCGGACACACTGACCGAGCGGCATCGTGAACGATTCTCTGCTCGCGATCGCGCGTAGTTCTGCGCGGCGACCACTGGTGGCTTTCGTTCTCATCCCCGGTCTCCTCGGTGCAGTCGAGCCTGTCGGGCTGAGTAGGCCGAGCGGCCGGCGCTGATCGCGACGGCACCGAGGGCGACGACGACGGCGAGAGCGATGATCAGTCGTCGACCGTCGAGCCCGGCACCGTCCGATGCTGGGATCTGCACCATCGGGGATGCCTCGCTGGCGATCAGAATGGAGTGCTCGACCAGCCAGGCGATTGCCGTCGACCACCACAGGCCTGCGGATCCGAGAGCCATGGTGGCTGCGAGTGGGGCGATCCAGATCAGCGCCATCTGATCGTCGTCGGAGAGGGCTTTGCTGTTGTTGCCGTGTTGGGACATGTGGTTGTTCCTCTTCTGATCGTGTGTGTCGCAGAGTGATTCAGGTGGCGAGGGCAAGGGGGCGACGAACTTGAACAGTCGCGTCGAGAGGAATGTCGAGCACCCCCTCGTCGTCGCCGTCGCCACGCCAGGTCAGCCCGACCATGTCGTCACCCGACTCGTCTCCGTAGATGTCGGGTTCGTTGTCGACGACGACCCAGATCCCGGCGTCCTCGTCGAGGAGAACTAGGTCGCCGGCAACGAGGTCGACCGGAGCAGTGTCTTCGGATTCGCCGTAGCCCTCCCAGTCGTCGACGTCGGTACCGGCGTCGGGGACCACCTGCAGGTGCGGGCGGTCCTTGTGCATCGGAGAGCCCGGGACGCCGGACACGGCTTTTTCTTTCGGCGTCTGCGCGTCGGGCTTGGGCTGGCGAACGGTGGGGGTGTCGAGATTGAGCATTGCCATCGGCGACGATGCGCGACGAGCTGAATCACTGTCCGCGCGCGTCTTTCGCCTGGCGACGGGATCGAGATTGGGATGGTCCGACGCGCGCGCCCAGGGCGCGCCGGAGACGTGATGGAAACGGATCTCTTCGTCGCCGTCCACGGTGCCGCCGGGATCCGGGTCGAGGATCACCAACCGCTCGTGCCGCACTTCGAGAGGACGCAGGCGGTCCAGCACCGCTGCGTCGTCGGCCCCGGGCTCAGTCTTGCGGGGGTCGGGAGTGAAGTAGGTCTGAATTTCGACCGCTTGGTTGTGGTCGTTGACACTGGTCGCCCGCCCACGACATCCGCGCGGGATACCGACTCCAGTGGTTGCCGATTCCCACATCATCAACGCGCCCTGCGGACTCAGACGGCCCATCGATACGCGCTGGCGAAAGTTGTCTCGCATGTCGCCGCCGAAGTACTCGGCATCGGGTCGCTGCGTTCCCAGCACCATGTGGCACTTCGCTGTGCGGCCTTTTCGTCCGATCGACGCCACTTCCTGGAGGGTCTTCGGCTTGGTGGGATCACCCTTACCTTTGATGCTCGAGTACCAGTTGAGCAGGTTGCCTCGGAAGTCGGCGTACTCGTCGATGAACAGAACGACGGGCTCAAAGTCGGCCTCGGTAGCTTCTCCGTTGACGATCAGCGAGTACCGGGTTTCCATGAGATTCCAGAACCGATAGATGACCGCGACCTGGTGCTCCATGTGGCTGGCGACGATCTGTACATTCGGCCAGTCCTGGAAGCCCAAGAACTCGACCCCTTTTCCGTCGACGACCCATACCGGCCAACCGTGCGCGGTGAGCTGTGTCAGCAGGGTGTGTGCGGTGACGGTCTTTCCGGTTCCGGATGCACCGACGAGCATGAAGTGTGGGTCGATCGCCGGCCGCCACACCATGGGGTTGCCGTCCTCGTCCTCGCCGTACGAAATCGCGACCGAGTCGTAGTCGGAGTGCGCGAGGTCGCCGAGATCGGTCGTGGATTCCGCGTCGCCGAGGCCGGCCGGGTTGTAGAGCTTCTTCGGAAAGGTCGGGCGCACCTCGAAACGCACCCAGTCCGTTTCGAGGTTCCAGCGAGCACGCCACCGACCGGGCAGATTGACGCTCACTACTCGTTGTACTCGGGCCCGATAGCCCTCGGACTCGAGTCGATGTCCGACCTCATGGGTGGCTTCGACAGCTACAAGATCCCCGGTGCTCGGGTCCGTCTCGTGTCTGGTGATCTTTCCGGTCGGCCCTAGCAGCGCGAGAATCGTGCGCGTGGCTTTGACGAGTTCGGGCGAGACATGCGTCTCGGAGACGGACCGTGTGTCCGGGACGAGAACGAGACGGCGTTTGCGTGTGTTGTGCTTCTGGATCCGGTACCGGCCCCAGCTCTGCTGGGAGAGCAATTCGACGACGCGGGGCTCCCACTGTTCGTCGAGAAGGAGCGCGGCCGACTGGTAGCGGACGGTGATTCTGCCCGGACGGCCGGGCCACTGGCCGCTCCACCGAGTCGCCGTCAGGACATCACGGGTCGGCGGTGACGCGGTCAGCCGGCAGAGCTGCTCGATCGCACGATCGGTCTCTTCGGCTCGGATCGTGGCGCGATAGCCGTTGTAGCTGACGGCCGCGCCCGCGCCGACGCCGAGTGCTGCTCCACCCCATGCGATCGCTGTGTCGAGGTTCAGGATCGGGCCCAGTGCTGCCGACACGACTCCACCGGCAACGTAGAGCACACAGTTGCGGATCCACGGATTGTTCTGGGGGTCGAGCGAGGGTGCATCACGTAGCGACCGGTATCCGTCGAGGGGTGCCTGAGTCGGGTTGGGTAGCGCGCACATCATGCATCCCGGGTGATCGTGATCAGGATCCCGTCACCGGAAGTTGGGCGCATCGTTGCGGTCAAGGCCACGCTGCGTCGGCCGACTTCGTTGTTGAGATGGGTCGGGTTGTAGTCGAGGGTGAAACGGCACGCGGCGTGAGGCTGGCAGTGCGCAGCGCGGAGAGCCGCATCGACAAGTCTGATCAATCGTTCGTCTTCGGTGTCGACGAGCAGGTTGCTCGAATTCCACTCGACGACGAGCGACCAGACCTCGTCGGTGGTTGCGAGGGTCACGATCCGGTTGGTGGGATCGTCGAGCCTGAGGGTCTCGATCCGAGCGAAGTTCGGCAGCGCTCCTCGATCGATGACAGGACTCAGGGGGCCGGCCGTAGATCGACTGCTCCTCGAACGTGCCCTCGCTACGTGTAGTCGTGTCGGTGCGCTCATGGGGACTCCCTGTCTCGTCGTGCCTTCTCGAGAACAGGTAGATCCAGGTGCGTCGACTTCTGTGACAGCCGCGGTGAATCTTTTTCCGACAACCTTTCATCTCGCGCTGCAGCGCATGCGTTCATGGCCCCATCAGTGGCGCACCGATCGGTCACCAGTGCTCTATCGGTGAGGGTGCGATTGGGGACGGGCAAGTCGCGTTCCGTGTTGCGACTGACCGTCGCGGGAACAGCTATGTGCGCTCGACACCCCTTGACATGGGGGGTACGCTGCAAACGGCGATGCGAAGCGAGTAAGGCTTGCAGCGACCTTCCCACATCCGGGGCATATAACCACCAATTCGCGGCAGCATCGGCGCCTCATCAACTGCTCATCGGATGCGGTTCGATTCCTCTCTTACGCACCCTCGGGCAACGTCCATCCGCCAACCCCAGCGTCGGCGTGACTGCCACGAGATTCGGTATACGCAAGCCACCCCGACCGGCCTGGGGTGGGGCTCCTCCTCGCGGATCCGCGAGCTAAGGGCCGACGGAAGCCGGTTGTCACGTAGCGCGACAGGGCTATGAACGGCGGCACCGATCACGGGAAATAGTGCGTTCCATGTTGCCTGTACAGGGCGATCGGTTCAGTGGCCGGCGACCCTCTCCGGGTCATGTGCGGCGAGGGTCAGAAATCGAGAGTGTCCACACTCCACCCGGCTGCGGTCGGCACTGCCGATACCCACACGGTCGTGGTGGAGTCGACGGGGACCGTGGCATCCGAGGTGACGGCCGATTGCGTTATCTCCGCGACTCGATAGATGCGCTCGGCGGTATCTGCCGGGCATCCGGAGCAGCCGATCGAGACGGTTGCGGTGATTTCGGCGTCTTCTTTCTTCCACTGTTCCCACTGGGCACCGGGGCCTCGCTCGGTCGTTGCAGGGGTGGAGAGTTTTGCAGCGAGGTTGTCGGTGAACCATCGGCGGGCGCGTAGAAACGCGTCGGTCGAGCTCGTGTCGGTGCTGGGGTACCAGGTGAAGGCGGTCGTCAGTGCTTGACGGATTGCGGTCTCCGCGTCTGTGGCGGCGCTGCTGATCGGAGCGGGTACAGCGGTTGTCTCGGTTGGCTGTGTGTTGATTTCGGGTAGCGACGGCGCGGTTGGCGCGCTCGTTGTCTCCGGTGCCGATTCCGGCTCATCGGTGGCGGGTGAGCTGCAGGACCAGGCGATGGTCACCACGGCTACAACGACGAGGAGGACGGCTATAAGACGTCGGCCGGCAAGGGACATCAGATCCTCCGGGCTTTCATTCCAGCCATGAGTGGAGCTTGTTTGACGACGTCTCCGGTGGTGGGGGCGTGGATCATCTGACCGCCGCCGATGTAGATACCGACGTGCCCAGGGCCGTTCGCCTCGAATGATCCGAAGACGAGATCACCGGGCATCGCTTGATCGATCGGGATCTCCGAACCCACTCCCCATTGGGCCTCGGATGTGCGGGGCAGGGTGATGTGCTTGCCCGCGAAGTAGGCGAAACTGGTCAGTCCTGAGCAGTCGAATCCTCCTCGGGAGGGGCCGTTGATATCTCCGCCGCCCCAGACGTAGGGGGTTCCGAGGTACTGGCGTGCAGCCTCGACGACATTGTCTCCGTCAGCTCCGGTCGGCACGAACCGGCCTGTGGAACCTTCGGATGTGTACTGCGCTTGGCCGGCCAGAATCTTCGCCACATAGGGCTGTGTTTGTGTGGTGTAGTCACCGCCGGATGGCATTCCACCGGCTGCGAGCACCGCGGCGGGGCCCGCGTTGTAGGCGGCAATCGTCAGTGCAGTTGGGTCGCCCTTCACTTTTCTCGCGGCGATGGCTGCGGTGATATCTCCGTTGATGGCGCACATGAAGTGGGCTTGTGAGATCACTGCATCTCCGATGGAGTTCGGGTCGGCTCGCCCGTCTCCGTCGTAATCCTTGCCCCACGTTGCCCAGGTTCCCGGCATGAATTGTGCGGGCCCCAACGCTCCGGTGCTCGATACCGGAGCGGACGGGCCGTAGCGGAAACCGTTCTCGGCGGAGAGTTGGGATGCGATCAGGGGAGCACCCACGCCTGGGCACACGGCTCCTGCTTTGCGGATCCACGGCTCGAACTCCGGCGGCACGGATCCGGTTCGGAGATCTCCGCCGGCCGTGCCGAAGCCACAATCGACAGCGGTACCGGCGCCGGTCGGTGAATCAGCGCCGGACGATTGGGGGCTTCCCGCCTGACCGAGTTTGCTCATCGGGTCGATAGCGGTTCCGCCCTGTAAACGGCCGCCTTCCCAGTACTCGAAGTGCAGATGTGGTCCGGTGGAGCCGCCGGCGTTGCCGATGTCGGCGATGTGGTCGCCGACCTTGACCTGTTGTCCCTCCTTGACGAGGACGCCGTTGGGATACATGTGCCCGTACACGGTGGAGACCGGTTTTCCGTCGACGATCGAGTCGAGGACGATCCACATTCCGAAGCCTTGAGCGGGTCCGGCTTTGACCACAGTGCCGTCGAGGGCTGCGTAGATCGGGGTGCCGATCGGGCCCGCGAAGTCGACGCCTTGGTGCATCGTGCCCCACCGCTGCCCGAAGGGGGACGTCATCGTGGTCGTGCCATCGCGGGTCGGCTTGCCGATGGGACCGGACGGGGTCAACGGCGATGCATCATCACCACCGGTACCGGACGAGACCGTGGGGGCACAACCGCTGGAACCTGACGATGTGACGAGTACGACGACCATCAATGGAATGACGACGAGTACACCGAGAGCGGCGATACCGACCGCCAGGGCGAGTTTCCACCATCGACGTGGCGCTTTCGAGTTCGGCGACACCGCTGTCTCAGGCGGGGCCACCAAGGTCATCGCCGTGCGCCTGACGCAGCTCGATGGAGGATTTCCGTCGGATTCGTGGTGGCACCTGGTTGGACGGTCGGTCGGGCACGACGCGGAGCACTCGACGGCCGCGTGGACCGGTCGGGAAGCAGAAGCGGCGAGCCCTCATCGGTGGAGTACTCACGGAATCGTCCGCCTCCAGGGCCGGTCACCGTGGCGCGGCTGGCCCGAACTTCTCGGTTTCCTGGAGTCGACAGTGCGGGAGCGGTGGCCACCGGCCGCTTGATACCGGGTGCGTTCGTTGTCTTGTCGCCGTGAGAGCGGACCGCCGATCGGTCTCCGACGGGGCTGGAGACCGGAGTGTGGGAGTGACCGGAGCCGACGACCGACTGCGTCGGGGGAAGGTCGATGTTGATCGGTTTGCGAAGGCTGGGGTGGGTTTCGGAAGCATTGGTGGTGTCGGTGGCCGCCTGGGTAGCTTTGGCGTCGCTCCGTCGACCGACGACCTTCTTGACGCCCGCGGTTGCAATCTTCCCGGCCGAGTAGACCACGGCAGCAGTTCCAAGTGTGGCTGCGCTGCTGGCGGCTGCCGTCCCGTCGACGAGAGCTTTACTCGCCTTGGCGGTTCGGGCCGTTGCATGGCTGGCTGTCTTGGCCAGTCCCTTTCCACCTTGATAGGCCTGGCGGGCCACTTGTCCGGCGTAGGCAGCTTGGGCGAGGGGGCTGGTCGGTGTCTTGGTCGATATCGCGGTGGGCGCGGCTCCTGGTCTGCTTCCGAGCTTGCGTGCGAGGGCGTCGGAAGCTTTGCGTAGTCCTTTCACTGCGCGGCGGTAGAGAATGATGCCCGCGATCAGAACGATGTCGGTCAGGATGAATTTCATCATCAGCGGAGAGTCGCCGTCTCCTCTGAACAACTGTCCGATCACGATCATGTATCCGACGAGGAACACCACCGCGAAGATAACGATGACCATCGACATCAGCACCGCGGCGAGGGTTTTCCACAATGCTCCGCGGCCGGATCCGGGCAGAATTCCAACGACGGTCACCACAATTCCCTTGACGGCCGATGCGAGGGCGGTGAGTACCGCGAGGATGAGGGTGAACGCCAGAATTGTGGCGAATCCGAGCAGGATGACACCGGCCAGTAGCATCGCGACCCCGGACCCGACCTGTCCCGGTCCGGGGTGATCGGCGAAGTCCTTCATCTGTTTTGCGCCTTCGCCGCCGCAGCCTTTGATGTTGTCTTTGAGGGTGTCTCGTGTGTTGCCGTCTGCTTTTTCGTGGCCGGCGTCCCAGGCTTGAGTGCAACGTTCTCCGTCGGGCGAGCCGTCGATGACTCGGCCGAAGTTCAGCAGTTGGGTGGGTTGCCTGATGAACGTGTCGGCCATCTGTTCCGAGATCTGGTCGATGAGTTCGTCGGAACTCGACGTCGTGTCTCCCTTGTTGGCCAGGCCTGCCGCAAGCTGCACGCCGGCGTCGCGCGCCTGCATGATCAGGCCGTCTTGTCCTGCGACCCGTTCGACTGGATTGGACAGGATCCCCACTGCCGCAGCGGCGATCGCTGCTGCCATCAGGAGTTCGTACACTCCCGTCGTCCACCGTCCGCGAATGACCCACCACGCTCCGATGCCTGCAGCAGCGGTGAGAAGAAGGCCCGTGAGCTGGAACTGATCGGTGACCGTTTGCATGGCATCGCCGATCGAACGGAACGGCGCAGTCAACAATTCGAGCCACTCGAACCGCAAGGCGTAGGTGACGAACCAAATCGCGAAGCCGGTCACCCCGCGGTACACCTCGTACTCGAGCATGATGAAGGTGGAGAACACGGTGTACATCGGGTGCCCGACCGAGCCTTCGTCGATGGACATGAAGTAGTCCCAGACCAGAATTCCGTGAGAGTCACGGACTTCCATCCAGCTGAATGTGCTGTTGGTGGGCAGGGTTTCACCCGGGTCGGCATGAGCCGGTGACGCCAGGGCGATCGCCAGCAGACCGATCATGTGCCAGACAGCGACACCTGTGACGATCGCGCGGCGGATTCGAGATGCCACTACCCACTTGAAGACAGGGCCGAGGAAGCGAGCGAGAACACTGCACCACGACCGCGGGATCCACGACCACAGCACGAGCTCGAGAACCATCTTGACGCCGCCGCCAATCGAACCTGGCCGGCGCACAACTCGTTTCGACATCACCATGTCGCCAACTCCGCAGCGCGCTCGGTAGTCGATTCTTTCGGAGTCGTACTCGCCGCTTGGTATCTCGCTTCCGATGCCGGAAGTAAGACCTTGATGCGGCCGACGTTGCCGGCGGGATCGCGCATGTAGCCCTCTCCGCGGCGATGCGGTGCGACGTATCCGTCTTTGCCTTCGACGGGCGATGTGTTCTCCATCAGCTCTTTGAGCAGTCCGAGATCGTCTTCCCCGACGCCGAGCCACTTCAACGATTTTTGCGCTAGTCGTCGATCCGTCTGCCGGAACACGAGCCGGGTGGGGATGAGCCCTCGCAGCGTCTCGGAGCCGAAGTCTGCTTCGGGGTCGTGCGATCCGAGCATCACCGCGGCGTCGTGTTTGCGGCCGTCTCGAATGAAGTCGATGATGATCTCGACACCTTCGCTCGAGCGCGTCAGGTGATGGCATTCGTCGAGCAGGAAGACCGCGAGGGTGTTGGGGTCCGCGAAGCAAATGCCGCGGGCGATCTGCGCGATGAGGGTGTACATCATTCGCCCTACCCGCTTCTGGAGCGACATCTGCTTGAACAGATGCTCGTTCTCCACTTCTCGCTCCGAGGGCAATTCCAGTGTGTGAGTGCGGAAGACGATGGCTCCTGCGCGTGGATTGAACGGCTCTAGGTCCGGCCGAAACAGCGCTGCTGCATAGGATTTGGTCGCGTAGACCTTCAACTTTCCGGCAAGCTCGGCAGCTCCGTCGAGGGTGCAGTCCTTCTCGAGGTGCGAAACCAGGCCTGGGGTAGTGAAATTGCCGAAGCGAGCGCGGTATTCCGGCTCGAGCACTTGAGACAGCAGTACCCCCAAACGGTCGTCGGGCTGAAGTTGCAACAGCGGCAACAGAATAGACACCGCAACTTCCCCTCCTCGTGCGGGCGAGAACAGCCGAAGAGGGTCCATCGTGACGTCCGGTGCTGCGGTATCGACGACCACCGCGTCGGTGATCGCTTCGGCCCACAGTGCGTATTCGCCCAGAGGGGTCCGGTCGACCACGATGACTTGGCCGCCGCGGTCGACGACCTGGTTACCGGTTGTTTTCAAGTAGCCGGACTTGCCTGATCCCAAGTTGCCACACACTCCCACCGAACCCGAAACGTCACGTGACGCTTTCTTGGCGATGTCGTGGTGCACGACGCCAGTGCGGGCCGAGGAAATGTTGAGTGCGATCAGCGGGCCGTCTCCGTCGCCGAGATCGTTGCGGGTGACCGGTACGTACGCGGCGAAATGTTCGGATGTGGTGATCTGCGCGAACTCGTTGCAGATCGCCGGCGTCGGCACGCCGGGTGTCATTGCCCAGAACAGCTCCTCCTGGAATCCGATCGGTGACTGCAACCTGTAGGTCGAACCCTCGAACTCCTTCGCCAGCTCGCGCTGATATGCGATGGCCGTCTCTTCGTCCGCGGCGGCGACACAGAAGACGGTGGTGGATTGCACTTCCATCTCCATTGCGTCCGCCTCCAGAAGCGCGTTGTATTCCGCGAGGGCGACGGCAGCGTCGTCGAGGACGCTGCCGGTGCTCAATTCGTCTTCTCGCTGGGTGTATTGATCGTTCATCTGCACCAAGGCGCGGCGGTTCTTCTTCAGAACCTCCGATGCAGCGGAGTTCTTGAACCGAATTGCCCAGTCGACATCGACGCCGCCCAGGTTGTCCGCGAGGGTCAGGTACTCCGAGCCTGGAAACAGCGTGCCGCCCGAAGGAGTGGCGGCGAGCACCAGGAAGCACTGATAGCTGGCCGGCGGTGGCGTTACCTCCCACGGCTGGTCGACTTTGAGCACACGCGACAAGGTCGGCGCCTTGGCCCGCCAGCCCGATTCGGGGCGATCGCTTTGAGCCCCTTCGTCGAGCCGCGCGGCAGTGAAGGATCCTCGAGCAGTGCCTGCCGGATGATCTAGAGCGGTGGGCATGTCGGTATCGAGGCCGAGGCCGCGCTGCAGAGCATGTTGGTGCAGCCACACCATCTGGGAGGGGGTTGCGGGGGTCGCATCGTAGAAGGCAGGGATGGCCGCGGCGATCTGCGCGGCCTGAGCTGCGCGGCGTTCTCTCTCCTCGACGGGAATCGACGAGGGCGGCATCCCCAGCAGATCGGCCACCGAGGACCATGCGGCGGACGTTGCGGCCTTGACGGTGTCACCGAAGCCGTGGTTGGCCAGGGGGATGGACAGCCAGTAGATTCGCTGGCCGGGTCGGATCTCCTCCAGGCGGTCGATCGTGGCGTCGCATTCGTCTGCCCACGCGGGATGGAGATCGAGATCGACACCCCGTTCCATGCGCTCGACGATGGTCATTGGGTCCAGACTGACCGCGACACTGAGCAGGAGAGATTCGCCAGGAAGAGCGCGCAGCAACATCTTGTGCATCGCCCGCGCGGTCTGTCGGTCTTCGATCGGCCGGTACCCGTACGGGATTCCGGTCAGGACGTAGTCCGCCCAGACGACTCCGGAGCGGGTCCAGCGCAAGTTCGAGGTGACGAGCCGGTTCGGTTGTTGCATTACGCCTTCTCTCGGGTCGGGGTGGGGGCCGCTGCAGCCATGGCAAGCAGCTGCTGAACGCTGCTCGCCGGTGCCAGGTTGGCGACGCCGAACGCTTCGGCCAGGGCTGGACTCTGCGAGCGCTGGCGTTCGCCGTCCGATCGCGGCCGGGCTGGCGCTGGTGCGATCTTTCGCTCCGGCCGCGGTTGGGTCAGAGGTCTGAATGCTGGTGCGGCCGGCGCTGCGTTGTCGTCGAGCTCCACCGGTGCCGCGGCGTTCTCTACTCGATCGCTGGATGCTCTGATGACTGCTGGTTCACTGATAGCAGCGTCGTGGCTTGGCGGGGTGTCGAGGATGATCACCGACCCCAGTACCGCGTGAGGGCGTTTGATCCGGATCGGCTCGCCATTGATCCTCGACGGTGACATCGCCCCGGTAGCCGCGCGCCCGACACCCCGGACTACTGAGATCGGATTCCGTGCTCCCTGCGGCAGCCTCCCCAACGCCCACAGGGTGCCGCCGGTGACACCGAGGAAGATGACACCGTTGGTGATGACACTGCCCTGCGCCCACAGCGACTGGGTCAGCCACAGCAGTCCGCCTGCAATACCCGCGCCGACGAACTGGGTCAGGGTGTAGGGGCCACCGGGGATCTTTCGGCCGTCTGGCGCTTTGCCGATCAGCTGCGGAAAATTGCGCGCTTTGGTGAACATCTTGACCACGCTCCGCGAGGAGGCCTGCTGTTCGGTCATGGTCGGTCACACTCCTGCGGGGGTCGTTGAATCGAGGTGTTCGTGAGTTGGCCGAGCAGTGTCAGATGAACGCCGCGATCGGATCGGGCACCACGACGACCTCGCTGCTTTGTGGCGAGGCGGAGCCGGGAAGCTCGTCGCCGACACTGTCTTTGACGGCGGTGATGTTCCACATCACCCAGATCAGTGCCCCGCCGACCACGATCGCCACCAGTGTTTTGGCAATGGCGAAGTGACTTTTGAAAGCAATCGCGGCGATGAACCCGGCGACGCCGACGCCCACGAGAGTGCGGATGAGGCCCTGCACCTCCGCACCTTTGTTGTTGGCCCATTCGATGATTCCTTCGGCGACGACGGTCGACGACGGATCGGCCAGGATCGAGGTAATGGTCATTGTTCGTACCTTTCGGATAGGGGGAGCAGAGCGTCAGTTCGGTTGAACGGGCGCTGCGGGAACGGAGGAGGTAGTGCTGGCACCAGTCGAGGTCGGCACCGCAATGGTTGGGGTTGCTGCGCTGAGTCCGGTCGAGTTCGCGAGCAACGGCATCGGGTCGAGCGCGGATACTTCCCACCGGCCACCCCGGGCGATCGCTGTCAGCGGGTATTGCACGGTCGAGGTCTGCGCTCGGTCCGTGGCTGTGACGGTCGCGGTGGCGAGCACCCGTACCGTCGCACCATCTGCCGGGGATCCGGACGCACCCGCCGAGAAGTCGGTGTCCGAGACGAGGTCGTTGATCTGGACACTGGTGTACGGCGCGGGGGTGACGGCACGGATCGGTGTGCCGGGTGAGGTGTAGCGAGAAATTTCTCCGGCACCGGCAACCATTGCCGAGAGGAACTGGCTGATCGACTGGGTGAGCGAGTGATCGAGGCCGACTCGGAATCGGTAGCCGAGTGTGAGGTCACCGCCGGTTGCCGGGGCCGCCACAGCAGCAGGGACTGCTGCAGCCCGCGCGTCGTCTCCCACGAACACGACAGGGACCGAGAAGTATCGACGTTCCGGCTTCGTCGCCGGGTCTGCCCCGATCGGAACCACCGAGACCGACACAACGATCGCGTAGTTCTGGCCGGCCGCCTGTAGCGGTCCTCCTTGCGATGTCGATCCTGTGGGACCCTGATTTCGCGCCGGCGGGTCGATTGCTTTCACGCTCGCGATTCGAGGTTCGGACGCGGTATAGCTCGCCTGAGCCGGAAGCGACATGCCGTCGGTGCGGACGAAGCGCGCGAGGGCTTTCTCGTCTCCTCGCTTGGATTGCAACCACGTCAACACGAAGTCCTGCGCGAGGTCGGTCGCTGCTGCTTCGCGGGCTGTGTCGATGACCGTCTGAGGGTTTGCCTTGCTCTGGATCGGCGTCGTGGACCCGACGCCGGCCAAGACGAGAACCAGTGCCACCACTCCGGAGCCGATCGCCGCGAACAGACCCCACTTCATCGCCTTGGTCGCGACCGCTTGCTTGCCGGCCCACTGATGAAGCTCGGTGGCCGGCGCAGCTTCTGTCGGCTTGTTCGAGCCCTTCTTACGGAGATGGATCTTCATGAGATCTCCTCGTGCCGAGACGGCTCGACCGTGGCGGGTACGAAGCCCTCGTCGACCAATCGCAGAGCGCCTCGACCCCGGGTCGCCATCATCCGTTCGAGCGCTGCCCGCGCCTGCTCGGCCGGCTCACCGAGCACGACCTCGCGGACGCGGCTGGCGATCTCTGCGCTGAGCGGATTGTCGCCGAGTTGCGCCGCGAGGCCGCGGATCTCTTCGGACACCGAGTGCACGCGAGCGGTGTCCGAGAGCAATGCGGCCGACGGATCGTGGTCGTCCATCCGGGGTCCTCCTGTCGGTAGCCCGCCGTGTACGGGCTTCTGAGAACAGGTAGATCCCTTCGCGGGCGGGTCTGTGACAGAGGCGACCGGAAATTTCTCGAACTTTTTTTCACCGCCCCGCTGCGATTCGTCGGGCTGTTATCACCGTCGCCGTGTAACCGCAGGTCACAGCGGTCTATGTCGAACGCGGGGCGCTGCCGTTTTCTGGTTCCGCCGGACCCGGCGGGTATAACAGCTCCGCCTTTTCGAGTAAGAATCCGCAGCTCAGCGGATATAAGGCGCTGTTTGTGTCAGAGGCGATCGAACTTCAGTTGCCTCTATCAGGAGCGCCCCAGTGACCTCGCCGCAGCCTTCCTCGCATTCCTCCACCCCACTCGGATACAGCACATCGCTGTTTACGACGATCAACGCCGAGTGGACCAATCTCTGTGTCGACGCTCTCGCAGGCCGCGAAGTCCGCACGTGGGCCGATCGACACCCCGCATGGTCGTCCGCTCGCTCCGTGGCCGACATCGCTGAGCTTGCCGCTCAGGACAGTGACGCCACCCTGTCCCTTCTGCTCACCGAGCACAGTGCAGGCAGCGCCCTCGCCGGCACAGTTTTGGTCCGGTTGATGCTCCCCAAGCTGGTCCGAATCCATCGCTACGCGCGGCTGGACGGAACCGATCACAGCCGCGAAGAACGTGCCTCGCGTACCATCGCCGCGTTCTACGAGGTGATCGCTTCGCACCGTCCCGGCGGCACTGGGATTGCCGGGGCACTCTCGCTTCGGACGCTGGGTCTGATCACCAAGACCTGCGAATCTGCGGTGGAAACGCCGGCCGAACCCGACCAGCTCCACCGGGTTGCCGACGGATCCGATGACCGCACGACCAGCAATCCGGGGGAGGTATCGGCACGGGAATTGCATTCGGTTCTTGCATGGGCAGTGCAGTCCAAGACCATCACTGCCGACGAGCACTCACTTCTGATCCGTGCATATCTCGTCACCGAAGGTGCCGATCTCGCATCGCTCGCCGTCGAGGAGAACTGCTCACCGGCAGCCCTTCGACAGCGCTTGAGCCGCGCTGTCGCGCGAGTCCGCGACGGAGTAGCAGCACGCACCGGCAACACTCCCTCGCCGGGAAAGCGGACGTTCTTCTACACCCGATCACACCATGAGTCCGCCTTGGCGAGCTGAAGTCCACCTGCACCAACCCCGCTCTCACCTACAAAGGACGCACATCATGACCGCATCTCGTACACGCAAGAGGATCGTTGTCAGCGCAGTCGGGCTCGCCGTCGCTGCCAGCATCGTCGTCATTCCCTCCGCCATTGCCGATCCGCAAGCCGGTGCTCCGGCATGCCCGGACAACATCTTGGTGGCCATACCCGGCACCACGGAAACCAACGAGCAGGCCGATCCGAATGTGCCGGTCGGAATGCTCCGCAACGTCGTGGACCCACTCGACTCCGAGTTCTCATCCCAGGAACTGCAGACATACACAGTTCCCTACGTCGCGACGATCGTGAACGACAAGGCCCAGACCTACGGAACCAGTAAGAAGGAAGCGATCGATCGCGCATCGCAACACATCTCCGAGAAGGCAGCCGAATGCCCGAGCACCAAGTTCGGGCTGACCGGCTTCTCCCAAGGGGCCGACGCCGCGGGAGATCTAGCCAGCAAGATCGGAAACGGCGAGGGCCCGGTGAGCGCCGATCGCATCTTTGCCGTGGGCCTGATGGCCGACCCCGGCCAGAGCCCGACCGCCGGCGTTCAACTCGGAACCAAGACCACCGGCAACGGCTTCGTCGGTGCGCGACCCAAGGGATTCGGAGCTCTCAACAACGTCACCGCCAGCGTGTGCGATCCCGACGACACGTACTGCAACACCCCCGACGACGCCATCGCCACACAGTTCATCGGGCAACTCGGATCGAAGATCGACGCCACCGATCCCGCGTCTTCGGTCGCCGGAGTCGTCACCACGCTTCTCGGTCTCGACGGCCAACCCCTGACCGACACGCTCGGCAAACTGAACACCGCAGTGACCACAGGCAACATGCTCACCGTGCCGCAGCTCGCACTCGACCTCGCCGGCAACGTCTCAACACTGAGCGCAAAGGTCGCAGAAATGACCATCCCCGGGGCAGACATCGCCCCGATGGCCACCACCGTCTCGCAGCTCACCGATGCAATCCACCGCGGTGACATGTTCGCCGTTCCGGCACTGCTGGCGACCCTCACACCCCAAGTCATCAGCTTCGCGAGCCAATTCAGTTCGATGATCGGGACCGTGGTGTCCAAGCTGCCTATCAACGAGTACATCGCGATCGGCACCACCGCAGCGCGGATCTCCACCAACGCCGCGGCCCAGAACTATGTGGCTCTACCGGCCGATCTCGGCAAACTCGTGGGCCAGGTCAACAACGCGGTCCGCAAGACCCTCCGCGCACTCCCCCTCGACGAGTTCCCCCTTTTGAACCGGCTGGCCGATAATCTCACCCCAGGCCGCGTGCTCGACGAGGTGCTCAACTACGCCACCTCGCTCGCCACCGATTCGCACAACTCCTACGCGAACGAACCGATGGCCGACAACGGTCGAACCGGAGCGGACGAGCTCACCAACCTCTTCCGCACCCGCATCACCAACCCCACGGCACAGATTGCTTCGTAGCCGACCCACCTCCCTACTCGAACACAAGGAACCGTCACGATGCTGACAGAGCTGGACGACCCCGACACCGACATCGCTGTCCGCATCGACGTGCACGACGCTGGGGGTACCAAAACGTGGCACCCCCAGCGCGACGGTCATCTCCTCCTGAACGCCGATCCCGCGGCGTCGACGCACCTCGCACACACCCTCGCCGACACCCTCAGCGGCCACTCTCCGCACGTATGGATGATCACTGGCCCGTCCAGAACCCCCACGTTCTCGACCACCGCGGACACCGACCCGGACCCTGTCGACATCATGGATTCCGTTTGGCGATTCACAACCCAACGCAAAACTCTGATCGACAACGGTCAAGCCACAACCCACGACTTCACCCCCGCATACCTCGTCATCGACTCCCTCGAAGGCGTCGTAGACACCCTCCGCCTCACCTGCAACCGCAGTCTCCAACTCCTGTCCGTCCTCGCTCACCGCGGACACCGCGCCAACGTCTACCTCGCCACGATCACCGATCTCAACGCCCCACGCATCTCCGAAGCGTTGCGGAATTTCGCTGAGCCTCGTCTGCGAGACCGGGACTGTCTGAATAACGGTTGATCCGCTGACCTTGCGTGGCGCGGCCTCACGGAACCGGTGCCTGGTCAATCACGCCACGGAACGAAGGTGGGATTCGAGCGTTCTGATCCGTTCCCGGCCTCGGCCGATGTCGTAGCGGGAAGCTCCGTGCGGCAAAGCAAACTCGATGTTCAGTCGACCGCCATACCCATGGACGATGTAAACAGGAAAGGAAAACCCAGCTGGCGCGGGCCGGCAGTCCTCGAGTTTGAGTCCTGCGGGCGATCGCAATGGTGGAACCGTGCCTCCATTGGTGCAACGAACCTCGTTGGGTTCAGGCAACAGCACTGCCATCTTCGCGGCTGTCAGGGCTTCACTTTGGAGGTGGCCGGCGGCGAGATCGATGTGCAATTCCTCATTTAAACTGCGAGCCAGATCCACGATTTCTACGGACTCGGCCGTAGCCCGATAGACGGGGAAGCCGACAATATTTGTTCCCGCGGTGGAATCCACTGCAGGTGTGACGTGAGGCCTGAGGTCCACAATAAAATGGTAGGCGATGTCGGCGAGCCGAACACTTCTCAGATCTGACTCGGTCCGCATGATAGCGGCAGATACTAGGCCGTTTACCGTAACTCCATGGTGACGTCCGAAGTCGATGAGCCCGGTCGTGACTCGCCTGCTCAAACGACAACGCAGTTGGGTCATCGCACGATGTGGCTCGGTATAGCCAGCCGTCGGCGGCCTGTTTAATGCCGACTCTAATGGTTCGTCATTGCCGACATCGGGTGTGTCGATTCCTCTCTCGGAGAACAGCTTTTCCAGCGACTCGGGATAGCCATGAACAACCGCGTCAGGGGTCTTTCCTTCCACAATGTCGGTGTAGAAAGACCACAGATCGCTGAGCAAATCTACAGAATGGCGACCGTCGGCTATGCAGTGGTGGGTTAGTAAAGTCACACTCGCGCAGGCGGAATCGCCGACGACGTGTAGCCCGGAAAGGGCGCGGCCCGCACTGAGGTTCACCCCGCTCAGCGGCTGACCGGGATCCCCTGTGTGCACGCTGAGGCCGGGCAGCGGACCGGATGGTTTGACGATCATATGGTCTCCATCGATCGTCTCCACGTGCGCAGCCAACACAGGATACGAGCGTCGCAATGTCGCAAATGCCGCCGAGAGCCCCGATATGTTCAAATCGCCGCGAGCCCGCACCGAATACCCGATGAAAACTCCCAAGTCGACGTAGAGCGCCTCACTGGGAGCGAGCCCCCGAATAGAGTAATCCACAGTCACCACAAATTCCTGTCACTTAAATTGCTGTTCGATAGGGGACGTGCAGCTCGATGATCACGAGCCCGGCACCACCAGGAGCGTTTCTGATCATGGGATGGCCTCGGGAGATGGCGCGAACGAGCACCAAAACTAGAACTCACGAAGGTTGTCACGTAGATACACCGACGAATATCCCACCCGCGTTCGCCCAATTCGTTGTAAAGCTGGCACGAGGCCGTCGGTAATCTCAGCGATGAATCGGCGGGTGAGCGAGTTCGACCCGGTATAAATCAAGAATCCGTCACCGCCTACCTCGTCGACGATCTCCCCCATGCGCTCCGCTACGTGATCAGGCGTCCCCACCAGTTCGATAGACGGAGCGAGGTAATCAATGGTCAGCTCGCGCAGAGTTTTACCGCTACCGTGCTGCAGGAAGCTCTCCAGTGATGACTGCTCGCCATTGGTTGTCAAGTCTTGCGGAGGTACTTCGTCGAGCGGAAACTGAGAGAAGTCGATGTCGGTGACGAAAGACAGTTGCAAAAGAATGTTTTCGATGGCCCGGTCGCTGGTCATTCTCCGTTTATTCGCGGCCTGAGCCTCATCCATAGTGGCACCGAGTACTGGCATCGCGATGAAGAGAACCTTGATGTCGTCAGGGTCTCGACCGTGTGCCTGCGCCCGGTTACGGACATCGTCACGAAACTCCCGCATCGTCTCCACGGTGTTGACGTTGGCAACAATCGAGTCGGCGTACTTCGCGGCGAAGTCGCGGCCCTTGGGGGATCCGCCAGCTTGGACGAAAACTGGTTGCCCATTGGGTGGGTGCACCGTGTTGAGCGGACCCGCCGAACGGAAATGCTCCCCAGTGTGGTTCACTGCCCGAACAGTGCCGGGCGCAACATAAGTCCCTGACTCGCGGTCACGGACGATGTTGTCTCGATCCCAGGAATTCCATAGATCTCGGACAAGGTCGACGTACTCATGTGCTACCTCGTAGCGCTTGTCGTGCGGCAGCAGACGATCCATGCCGAAGTTGCGCGCGGCCTGATCTTGACCGGTGGTGACGATGTTCCATCCAAAGCGCCCACCAGCGATGTGGTCGACCGTAGAGACAGTGCGTGCCAGCATGTATGGGGGATAGAAGGCCGTCGACATCGTAGCGATTACGCCTATGCGGTCGGTCGCGGCCGCGATCACCGACGCCAACGGCACTGGGTCGTGTTTCGGCACCCACAGGGCGTGTTTCAGGTACGCATCGAAGGATCGCCCGTATGCATCGGGTACCGACACCGTGTCCTCGAACATCATGTAGTCGAATCCTGCGCGCTCTAGCGACTTCGCCATCTCGACATAGAATCGGCCATCCCATGGCTCTTCAGGCGGCGAGAAGTCGCCGGTGAAATCGTTAGCAAAGAAACCGACAAACCAGCCTAGGTGAAATTTTCGTACAGACATCGACGTGCCTCCAAATTTCGTATACGGACGAACTGGGTGGAACGTGAGCGATATAGAATGCACCGAGGACGGAGCAGATCTACCGGCCAGGCAGAAGTCCCACTAATTAGGGTGAGCGAATGGCCGCGATAGCCCCCTCGATGTCTTTGCAGACGATTACGCGAGACCGGGTTGCGGGGGTGATAAATCCTTCGACGGCAGCGTGCTCGATGTAGGAGAGCAAGGGGCGGTAATACTCGTTGTCGTTCAGCAGTACACAGGGTTTATTGTGAAGCCCCAGGTGTGACCACGTAAGGACCTCGAAGAACTCTTCTGCGGTTCCGACACCGCCGGGGAGGGCAATGAATGCGTCACCGAGTTCGGCCATGAGAGCTTTGCGTTGGTGCATGTCATGGACGACGTGTAGTTCTGTCAGTCCATGATGCGCAGCCTCGGGTATCGCAGTGAAGCTCTCAGGGATCACGCCAACGACGGTTCCGCCGGAGTCCAAGGCCGCGTTCGCGAGGGTGCCCATGAGGCCGACTCGGGCGCCACCATAAACGAGGCGCAGCTTCGATCTAGCAATCGCACGCCCCATCCCCTCTGCGAGCTGTCCATATTTGGTCCCGCGCCCTGGCATAGCTCCGCAGAAGACCGTGACGCTCTTGGGGGTCGGGCGGGCCTGTGCCGAGACCGTAGTCGCGGGCATTGGTCGAAGGTTCATCAGTCGAATGACATTCTGTATCCAGGGGCGAGGATCCTGTATGGGTCGAAGCGACGCTTAGCCCGTGCGATGGCCTGCCATCGCGAACCGAAGTGCGTACACCAATCTCCCGGTGACATGGGGACAGCATTGACTGCGTAGGCCACCCCGCCTACATCCCGAGCCTGTTCATAGAGCAGGCGGTTGCTGGCAATCATTCGGGCTTCGGCCCCTGGGGATGCTGTTCGAAGTACGGCCAACATGAAGAATGTGTCGCAGTGAGGAATCGGAATGAACGGTGCGGTGATCGGTGTTGTTGGAATCGGGTAAACCATGATCAGCCCGGAGTTTCCTAGGTCATCCGTCAATGAGGAGCTGGTAGTTTCGATGAACTGCTCGATCTTGTCTGCCGGGATCAGCAGGCTGGCCCATGGATGTGGATAGAACCACTCACCTGTGTGCCGAAGATCAAGCTCCTGATCCGCCATACGGTTGATAAAGTCACCATAATCTACGTCCGAGTTGTATTCGGCGCACGAATCGTATTGGAGCGATGACAACAGCGCATCGTCGTCTGGCCTTCGTGGTGGGGTGAAGTACTTGGCTAGGTCCAGTCGATAACGTAAGTGGCCGTCGGCATCGACACGAATTCGTCCTTGTACATGGTCGAATAGTCTGTTGGACATGGCGCGGAGTTGGTCGCCAAGGAATACGCCGAGGTTGGAATACTGCAATTTGTACTGTCGAACCGACTCGTGAGCAGCGGTCAGACGGATTGTCGCGTTGACGATTACGCCGAATTGACCGAGGCCGCCGCGCACGGCGTCGAAAAGTTCACTGTTCGATACGGCGGAGCATTCCCGAAAATCTCCCGATCCGGTAACTACAGCAAGAGAGTCCACGTTGTCGGTTTGCAAGCCAAAGCCGTGACTCGATCCCCCGAAGCCGCCGACCGAAAGCGTTCCGCCGACGGTGGTCCCGAGATAGTCGGTGAGTACCGGAGGGGTTTGCTGGCGGCTGAGCGTGGCAGCGACCACGTCGCTCCATCGCACACCCGCATCGATCGTGGCCTGCCCCGATCGAACGTCGTGGACGGTGTTGAACCTTTTCATGTCCAGCACGACTCCGCCATCTGCCTGGCATTGCCCGTAAGTCGAGTGTCCGGATCCGCGCACCGCGAGCGATAGGTTCCGCGCCGCGGTGTAGCGCAGGGCTTCCTGCACGTCGGCCACGGTCCGTGGCACGACAACGACGGACGGTTTCGCATGGATGCAGTTTCCGAAATCAGCCCCGGCGGATGTCAGGTGCACGTCGTCGGTGTGCCAGATCCCGCTCATCTGGCGGTCACACCTGGGGCACCGAAGGTTCTTAAAAATATTTCCTGCTGAAGGACGCCGTGCTCGACATACCGGCCACCCATTGATGCCGCCAGTTCGTCGAGCACCTCCGTGGTGAGGTCTCGGTTGGCCAACTCCTCTGGTGTTACGGAATGCGTGGCGCACCAGTCGAGTACACAGTCCAGACCCGCAACCGAGGCTATGAAGTTGTGCTGATCGCCTAGAACCCACGCTTCCGCCAGTTCGGTGAGTAAATTCCTGCCCGTTGAATCTCCCCGTAACATTTGTCGTGCCCTTGCGCACTGCTGGGCAAAGTAGTGTTGCCTATCAGGAATAGGCATAACATTCACGACAGCTGGGAACGGTAGGTTGGATATCGTTTGCGCGAATCGAAGAATGAGCGATATCGAACCGCCCTCCATTACCACCGCTTCGCCGCGATCAACGTACGAGGTCAGTACTTTTATCAGCCGGTCAAAGGCCTCGTCCGGATCGAAGTTGCCCTGATGTATGGTCCGGTTGTCGAGCCAAACGCGGTTGAGCCCTTCCACTTTCGCGTCGAACGCTCGACCACTGGTGACCAGGAGATCGGAGTAACACTGGATACGGTCGGCAACAACAATCGGAGCCGAGTGACTCAATGCCAACTTGCTCGCTTCGGCGCTCTTTCCAATTCCGGTGGCACCGACGATTGCGTATACGCCGGGTTCCCATCGCACCCGATCAAACCTTGCTTGCGTCTGTGCCATGGTTGATTCCTTCATCCCGATTCCTTTCTCTCGCGGGTCGTGCTCAGCCGAGGAAGGAATTGATCGAATTACTCAGGGAACGGGCGTCAAGTCCGTGAATGTGGTCGTGGTCGTCGGGGGTTCCGTAGTGGCGATCTTCCATCTCACGTCGAACGCCCAGGGAGAGCAGCCGATGGGGATGGCTGACGAGACTGGACGAGACTTGGTGCGCCGAGGTGCCTGCCAGATAGGGCTCGACCAACACGACGTTCGGACGGTTCACGGCTTGCACCGCGGCACACAGGCCCGTGGCGTCGAAGGGGCGAATCGTCGCCGCGTAGAGGATGGTTACGTCGAGCATGGAGGTTGCCGACAGCACCGCATCTAAACAGGGCCCGACTGCGAGGACGACTCCGCGGGTGCCGTACTTGATAGGTGTGAACGATGTCCCTCGGACCGCATGGGGGTAACGGTTGACCTGACTCGACAGCCGTAGGTAGACCCGTCCATCGCCTGGTAGCGATTCGAGGAGAAGATCGGCGGCCTCCTGTGGATGGCCTGGCACGTGAACTGTCCAGTTGGGCATCGAATCGATGACGGTGATATCGCCCGGGGTGAAATGGGAGAAGGCGAACTCCGACAAGTCGTAGGAGGCTCCCCAACTGACCAGGACTGCGCCGACATCTTGCTGGGCGAAGTTCAGCTTTATTTGTTCAAGAGGCCGCTCGACGAGAAAGGCGGCGACTGTGTGTACCACGGGTCGCATGCCACACATGGCGAGCCCGCCGGCTACCCCCATCATCAGCTGTTCCCTGATCCCTACGTTGATCACGCGGTTGGGATCTGCGATCGCGGCCGCTTTGAAGAGGTGGGCTCCGATGTCGGCCAGCACAACTACGGCGCGGGGGTCTGTTTCCAATGCACCAGACATGGTCGTTCCGAATGCGGTCCACATGTCAGTGTGGTTGAAGGACTTTGGTTCTTGCGTGTCTGCGGAATTCATGGCGATTCATCTCTGCTGAATGGACGAACGGGCCGATTGCCGAGTCACGGTGGCGACCACCGCGAGCGGTCTGTCGTTGTGATCTCGATTCAGTGCCGCAGCGATCTCCTCATGGTCAGCACCGTTGATGTTGATTGTGTCCCAACCCTCACCGTCGAACCGTTTATCGATTCCATGCGGCCAACCCATACTTGCCGTGCCGTTGTCCAGGACGATGACCGTCAGTTGGTTCAAGCGCGCGCGTCCTGCAAAAGCCATCGCCTCGTGGTTGCTGCCCTCATCGAACTCTCCATCGCCGATGAGCACGAAGACTCTCGGTGCGTGACGATTTTGTATACGGAGTCCCATCGCGACGCCCACTGCGAGCGGCAAGCCATGGCCGAGCGAGCCACCCGACATTTCTACACCCGAGATTTTGGTTCGATCCGGCGCGAAGCCGAGTGGTGAGTTCTTTGTCGCCCAGGTATCGAGGAGCTCTGGTCGGAGGAACCCTTTGGCCGCAAGTACCGCGTAGTAGGCCATCGGGCCGTGACCTTTGGACAGCAAGAAGCGGTCCCTGTCGTCGTCGTCGGGGCTCTCGGGGGATACGTTGAGGATTTCGTCGTAGAGTACCCACAGCACGTCCATCGTCGATGAGGATGAGAACGAGTGCCTTTCGTCTCCCCGCATACGGGAGATCAGAGCAGGCAGATCGTCATAGCTGAATTCGGTTGGCTCTTGTCGCATCGCATTCTCTTCGAAGCGGATAGCAGTAGCTGGGCAGGAACGTGCAGCCGCGCGTACCAGCGAATGGTTGTCTGGGGAAGGTTTGTCCACGAGCAATGTGACTGTGCCGTCGTTACTCTGCTCGAAGACCTCGGGCGCGACGAGCACGCACTGACCGGAGCCGAAACACCTCCGCTCGTTCACGACGACTTTCATGACCGCTCGCTTCTCACCACGTCAGCTGTAGTTCTTCGAGGCCGAGAACAATGCTGGCGGAGCGGAGCCGAACGTCGTGCGAGGGTGAGAGGGCTAGGTCGGGAAAGCGCCTCAGTACCGCCGGCACGGCCGTGCGCAGGGTCATCCGAGCGAGTGAATGCCCAAGACAGAAATGGACGCCATGCCCGAAGGCGAGGTGACCGGCTACTCCCCTGGTGATATCGAGGTCGTCGGGTCTGTCCGTCAGATTGCTGTCGCGATTAGCGGCCAATAGGGACGGGATGACGAAAGATCCTGCCGGAATGGTCACCCCGGCGATTTGCACCTCGGTTACTGCCATGCGCGGTGGCTGCGAATGGGCGACCGACAACCACCGCAATAATTCCTCAATTCCGGAATTGACGCAGTTCGGGTCCTCGATCATCATGGCGGCTTGTTCCGGGTGATGCAAAAGGGCCAGTACACTGAGGCCGATCATGCTTGCTGTGGTCTCGTGTCCACCGAGCATGATCAGACTGATGATGCTGATAAGTTCGTCGGTGCTGAGGTTGTCGCCAATCTTGCGCGCCAGAATTCCCAACAAGTCGTCACCGGGTTGTTCCTGCGCACGGGTAACCAGGGTGGCCATGTATCGACGGTCTTCTCGCTGGGCAACCGCTCGTTGTTCTGCAGATGCCGACAGATCCAGGAGGCGTGCTGTTCGATCTCGCAATTCGTCGCGATCGGCATAGGGCACTCCCAACAGCTCACACAGTACGAGCAAAGAGACTGGTAGCGCGTAACGGTCCATAAGGTCGGCGGGTTGCCCGGCTTGCTCGAGACCATCCAATGCACTGTCCACTATCTCTGCGATGCGCGGCTGCAGGCGACTGAGCCGGTGCACTGAGAACTCCGCAGCAAGGATATGACGCAAGCGGGTGTGGTCGGGGGGATCGAGTCCGATGAGGTTACCGGCGCGCATGGCGGCTAGTTCATCTTCAATCACATCGCCGCCGCTGGGTATTGCGAACATTGGCGTGTGGGCGTTGCTGAACCGGTTTGAGTCTGCGAAGATTCGCCGGACGTCTTCGTAACGGCAGACGAGAAAAGCCGGGGCCCCGTAGAGTTCTCCTACTGGGATAACACCGTCGCGGTCACGGACCTGGGCGAGCTCTTCGGTCGGGTTCAGGCCGTTGCGTCGCATTTCTAAAGGTAAATCAGCCGTTCCGGCCATACCGGAATCCCTTCGATTGTTTGTAGAAGGACGAAGTGGCGCGCCGATGCCGAGGATCGCTGGCGCGTGGATAACTCGGATATCTCAGGCCACCGCTACAGACGCTCGCACGCGATAACCAAGTAGTCGATGCTGCGTTCGCGGAAGCCCTGGAGGAATGGTTCCTCGACACCTGTGCGCAACGCTGCCTGGTTGCGCAGGTCCCAGTACGGGATGGCTTCGTCGGTGTATCGCTGAACGTGATACGGCACCAGACCATTTGCTGCCAGAGTTTGGAAATAAGTACTGCGGGTGTGCATAGCGCACTGATATTCTTCGTCGATCAACCGTGATGCCTCGGAACGCTCAGCAACTACGTCGTTGCGGCACCAGGTGACTGCGACATAGCGGCCGCCGGGGCGCAGCAACCGGGCGAACTCGGTGAACGCCTCCCCTAGGTCGACACACATCGTGGTTTCGTTGGAGACGATGTAATCGAAGGTGTTGTCCTCGAAGGGGGCCTGAACCATGTTTGCGAAGTGGAATTGCACACGGTCCGAGCTCCCGCGTTCACGGGCCAACTTCTCTGCGAACTCGACATGGTGAGCGCAGTAGTTCACCCCGTCTACCCGGCAGCCGAATCGATCAGCGATTGTGAAGGTCGTTCCGCCTCGCCCCGATCCCGCGTCCATGACACGAGAGCTCGGTGAGACCTCCCCTAATGCATCGACGATAAGGTTGATTTCCAGCGACTCCATCCGGTGAAGTTCGCGCAGGATCAGTGACTCCCGCAGCTCCGCAGGTGCAGCGAGTACAGAGTGATCGTAGTCACCGATTCCGTAGTGGTGGTGGTACAAGCCGTCTTCAGTGCCCAGCAGCAGGTTGATATCGTCGGATTTTTTGGCATCCCAGTAGCGGCGCTGCTGTACGTCATGCTGGCCGAGGACTGCCACGTCGAGGTTCGGCATTTCAGGCTCCTTCAAGTTTGTGGTTTCCGGGTGGATGTCTCAGATGCGTTCGGCCGCAATCACTAGGTAGTTCAGTGAACCGTCGCTGTAGCCGCTGAGGAACGCATCCTCAACGCCGGTGCGGAGTTTGCTGTTGTTGCGTAGCTCCCAGTACGGCATAGCTTCGTGTGTGTACTGAGCCACGCGGTACGGAATCAGGCCGTTTGCCGCGAAGGCCTTGAAGTAAGTGCTTCGGCGGTGCATTCGGCATACGTAATGTTCATCGATCTGCCTTGTCGCGTCCGAGCGTGGGTCGACTGCGTCGTTGCGGCACCAGGTGGTCATTACGTAGCGACCGCCCCGTCGCAGTAGGCGGGAGAACTCGGCCATTGCTTCGTACGCGTCGGCGTACATCGTCGTCTCGTTTGAGACCACGAAATCGAAAGTGTGATCAGGAAATGGTGCCTGCAGCATGTTCCCGAGGTGGAATTGAACGCGGCTATCCCAACCGCGTTTGCGTGCGATCTGCTCGGCGAACGCGACGTGATGTTCGCAAAAATTGACGCCGTCGATTCGGCTCTCCGTCGCTCCAGCGAGACGAAAAGATGTTCCCCCGCGACCTGACCCGGCATCCATGCCGCGAGAGTTGGGCGGCAAAGGACCGAGGGCGTCGAGGATCAGTCCGACTTGATCATTCTCCATTCGATGCAACTCTCGCAAAATCGCGTTCTCTCGCTCCTCACCTACGGAATCCAGAATAGAGCGGTCGAAATCGCCAATCGCGTAGTGATGGTGGTAAAGATCATCATCAGCGCCCAGTAGGAGATTGATGTCATCGGTTGTTTTAGCGTCCCAGTGAGCTTTCAACTCACGTTCATAGCTATCGCGCGCATATTGATCTGCCGAGATCATCACAGTCTCCTTCTTCGGTTCTCCCCATCATTTCTGTATCTCAAGTCGACATGTCGAATGAACCATTGCGACCTGCAAGGTCGGCGACTTGATGATGTCTTCGACGCTACTTATCGAAATTAATTGCGGAAATACCTCCACAGCTCTTCGTCGCGAAGCGACAAAACTTTGGCACCGTGCGACAAGTGGGGTCGAAGTCCCCTACGGGGTCCAGTGCAGGTAGGCACCCATCTGCGCCGGCCGTGAGGAGACCATGGAAGCCGCAACCGGCCAACGATCAAGTCCTCGGAGTCGGGCCCTCCAAAGTCGACAACGACTACAGCCACGTCTACCGCGAGAACCCGCAGATCAATCGTCTTATGCCGTGAAGGCGATGCCCCGATCGGCGCGAGTGCGCGCGGACGTGACGGAGTTGCGTGGTAGCTACCGTGGACGGATAGCCGGACCGTCACTACCTCGAGCAAGGTCAAGAATTTTGTCTTGATGAATCCGTCACCCGGTCGTGTACTTGTTGCCCAGCGAGTTCGATCACGTCGACGCGGCGCGCCGGTACGAGAACCTTCGTTCCGGTCTTGACCACTCGGAATTGATCGGTGGATGTGTTCTCGAATTAGCTGGGTTCCGCGTAAAACCTTCTGAATTCCGAAGGCGAGCAACCCTTCAACTCGCGAAATAGCCGAGAAAGTCTCGACTGGTCACTAAGCCCCCACCGCGCACTGATGTCGCCTATCGGTATCTGTTGTAAGCTTGGGTCGATCAAATCGGCAGCGCACCTTTCAATGCGCTCATATGCTATATAAGCGGACAGAGTTCGCTCCTCTCGCTCGAAAGCGCGATGCAGCTGACGAACCGATACATGTAGTTTGCGCGCGAGTAGGTCGGGATTGAGCGTGGGATCAGAAAGATTCTTCTCGATCATCAAGCGCGCCGTCGCTACGAGGCCGGATTGCTGGTCAGGCGGTGCGTGGCCATGGGGCGGGTGCATTCCTTCCCACGCCAGTAATCGAACGGCTGAGATGACATTATGAGCCGTGAACGTGTTCAGCATTCCAATTTCTCTCGAAGTAGAATGTAAAGTATCTGAGAGTATTTTCCCCGTACCTTCAGCGTTTGGCACAACGCGAAGACCTCGACCCGAGGCGGCGTCGAAGTCTTCTCTTGAGCCCACCCTCTGCCGTAACGTGACTACCGCTAAACAGCTGGCACGGGTTACAGTCATTGTATAACTGTAATCGCTATAGTATAGGCCAATGCCTCCACTCTTCAGCGATATTTGGACGCCGTTCTGCGACAGAATTACTTCGCCCGATAAGACGTATTGAATCCTCACGGAGAATCGTGGATCGGCTTCGAGATCAACCTGTCGACGAGTAATTTCTCCTGGTCCGCACCGAATCGACGCTAAGCTGTCCCCATCGACTATTCGCGCAGTGAGTCGTGTCATACACTGTCGTTCAGGCGCGTGACACGCGGTTCCGTACACGGTGTACAGCTCGTGACTACGCTCTTCGCTAGATGCGTGGTCGGAAGTTTTGATCAGAGTTGTGGCATTGCGGTCGTTATGGGCATTGTCTCGGAACCTTTTTGAAGGTTCTCTATCGGTTGCAGCCATTTTCGCCCCCCGGCGCGAATCGTGTTCGGTCTTTAATTTGCTCATGTCCAGAGTCCGGCAGAACCGGCAACATCAACGGCCACAGGCGACGTGCTGTAACGGCTTCGACAGGTCGAGGCGTCGAGGCCGGATGCCCACTCCACGTTACTGCGGCCTGTTGGTGAAGTGATTGGAGTGATCTCTATGTGGTGTAGTCCGCGTTTATTCGAATGTATTCATCGGTGAGGTCGCAACCGAACACTCTCCAGGTGTCGGTGCCGATTCCGAGGTCTACGTTGATCTCGACGGTGGCAGTTGCAAGGTGTTCACGAACCACCTCGACGGTGTCGTGCTGGTCGAGTGACGAGCTCGGATACACATCGATGTCCGCGAATGCGACTCGGATTCTGTCGGGTTCTATGTCCACCTCGTTGCTACATTTTCCGATAGCCATGAGAACTCGACCCCAGTTGGGGTCTTCACCGTGGATCATCGTCTTGACCAAGGGAGAGTTGATGATCGACTTCCCGACCACGCGCGCTTGGCGCTCGCTCGATGCACCCGAGACCGTAGTGACGATCAGCTTGGTCGCACCTTCGCCGTCGCTGGCAATCATTTTCACCAGATCCGTGCACACTTCCTCGAGAGCCTGCTCGAACTCGGTATCGGGTACCGGGCCGGCGGCACCATTGGCGAAGACCGCCGCTGTGTCGCTGGTGGAGGTGTCGGTGTCGATCGAGACCGAGTTGTAGGTGCGGTCGACAACGTCACGAAAGATTCGGTTGAGCGTGTCCTGGGGGACGTCGGCGTCGGTGAAGACAAACGACAGCATGGTCGCCATGTCCGGTTCTATCATCCCGACGCCCTTCGCGATTCCAACGATGGTGCTGGTGCCGACGGCTCGTTCGGAGACCTTGGCGCGGGTGTCGGTGGTCATGATCGCTCGGGCCACCGCGTGCGCGTCGAGTGGTGTTCCCTGGCCGAGCCCGTCGAGTCCGGCGCGGATGGTGTCCATCGGATATTGCACTCCGATGACTCCGGTGGAGGCCATTATCAGGGCATCGGGTTCGATTCCTACGGTTCGTGCGACGGATGCGCGTATCTCGCTGGCGTTGCGGAGCCCTTCCGCGCCGGTCGCGACGTTGGCGTTCTTCGCCAACACGAGGACCCCGCGCGGACTGGTCTGCTCGATCGAGGTCTTGCTCAAGGTGACGCAGGGGCCCGCGAACAGTGACTTCGTGAAAACGACCGACGAGGTGCACGGCCTGTCGGAGATGACCATGGAGAAGTCGTCTTTACCTTCGTCTGCCAGTCCTAAATGGGTTGTCCAGCAGTGAAACCCTTGTGGGGACGCGGCGCTCATGTCTGCCCTTTCTGATCCGTGTGATGTCGAACTCAGGACGCTCTGCACCATGCCAGCAATGCGCGCCGGTCGGGCTTGCCGACAGACGTTTTCGGCCAGTCGGACATCAGAGTGATCTTTCCGATGAGACCGCAGCTGTTCATCACTTCGGTGACGCGAAGGTGGATTCGTCCGAGGTCTGCCCCGGTGGGTGCCAGGCGGCACAGTACTGTCGTCGGTGTGTCTGCTCCTGTGGCCGTTGGGGCGAAGACGACGACCTCGTCGACCTCGTCGAGTGCGGTGATCTCGTCGACCAGGACGCCTGCCGAACAGAGTTGACCGTGGTTGTTTGTCCATACGTCATCGATGCGGCCCAGGACGTTGATGGCACCGTTGTCGTGGACCATCACCGCGTCCCCGCTTCGATACCAGCCGTCCGTGAATGCGCTCTGTGTACGGTCCGGGTGTCCCCAGTAGCCTTCGGCTCGGTGCGCTCGGCGGAATTCGGGCTCGCCCACTCGATAGGTATCTGCGTCGATTCCGTGGATGGGGCGCACTCGCATCTCCACCCCGGGTAGGGGCCGCAGTTCGGCCGCGCTCTGCAACTGTGGCCGCAGATCTGCGCACATGATGCCGCACTCGGTGGCCCCGTAGAGCCTGCGTAGGTGGACCCCGCACCGCTGGTGGATCAGTCGCGCAGTGGTCGGCGTCAGGAGAGCCCCGCCCGTCAGTGCGGTGGTCAGGTGTTCACCCATTCGCTCCGATGCCGCCGGTGACGCTGCGATCGCGTCGTAGTGCGAGGGAAGGGCGCTCATATAGGTACCGTTCCAGTCGCAAATCGCTCTCGCGTGGGCAGAGGCCGGGAGACCGGCGTCGAGGTGCACCGTGGGTGCTCCCGAGAGCAAGCCCGCGAGAACGTGAACGTCCATCCCGTGCGCGAAATCGAGGGGGTGGATGTTGATGATCACATCGTCGGCTGTCAGACCGAGCTGCTGGCACCAGTCGGTGCGGTCGGCGAACAGCGATTCCTCGGTCCAGTACACCCATTTCGGCTCACCACTCGATCCGGATGTTTCGAGGATTCTTCCTCGCACGGTGTCGTGCTCGGTCACGTCGCATTGACGCGTTGGGTTGCAGTATCGGAGCTTTCGGGTTGCTGCATCGAACACGGAGGCCAGTTCGGGCAGGTCGGGGTCGATGTCGTGGTCGGTAATGGCGTGCCAGCGGCGGCCCAGTGCGCTCAGTCGGTCCCATGCTGGATGCCGCGTCCGGCTCGCCAGGTGCACGCCGCCGGCGGCCATCGTTCCCAGTAGTGCTGCAACGAAGTCTGCGGCCCCGGGGTGATGATCGACGACGACCACGTCGCCTTCGTCGATCACCGGTGCCAGTGCATCACGCCATGCCATCGCCGCGGCCGACAGCTCCCCGAACGTCGTATGGCGTCGTCCCTGGTGAAGTGCGTCCTGATCCTGTTGGGGCATGCTGTTCAGTGCGGCGAGGAACCCTCGCGCGTCAGACATTGATCTGTCCTCGGAACAAGTGTCTGACGCTGCCCGGTTCGATCGTTGTCCGCCCGTGCAGAACCTGTTCGTTGTCGAGGACGAGAAGATCACCCGGGGCCCAGTCGTGCGAGTAGAAGCTGGTACTGCCCCGCAGGTAGGAGTCGAGCCGTGCGAAGACGGCCCGGCTGTCTTCTTCGGTCGAGCCCGCCAGACGGACCGACCATCCTGCGGGGGTGGTCCGTTCCTCGGTGAACGGGAGTGCCACGTTCAACCGCGTTGTCCCCGTTGCTGATCGCACTGCAGGTGGAATCGACAGCCAGCGGTGCGCGACGTCGGGAAAGTGGGATTGGTCGGTGACGTAGTACTCCCAATCCACGTCGGTCACCGTGCTCAGGTCCGGTGGGAGTGTTGCATCGAGTAGATCCGATTGCAGACAGAGTTCTGTGCGTCCGGATCCTGTGGGCTGATCGACTGCATTGCAATACAGCGCAATGTATTTGGGACAGGTCCCGACAAGTGTGCCGTCGGTGTGCAGAGGCAGGGCACTGCGCCCGGTGACGACGCGGTCCGGTAGCGGGCTTGCGTCGAGATCGAGCAGACCTGCGCTTCCGGTGCCGAACCGATGTGTGGCGAGAGTCCCGAGCCCCTGCACGAAGACCTCGAAGTCGCTTCTGCCGAAGTCGACGTCGCCGACCAGAGCGAATCCATCCCGGGTGGCCACTGCCGCGAGATCTCCGGGATCGGTGGCCGTCACCGCTGCTCACCGCCGACCGCAACATCGTGGTTTCCCAGAGGGACCTCATCGAGGGTCTGTGCCCGGATTTGGGCACAGACGGCAGCCAGTTGTTCTCCGAGCGCGCCGTCCAACCCTGCTGACAAACCCGCCCCTTGGTGGATTGCGACTTTTCTCCCGAACGCAGTCTCACGGGGCAGTTGGTAGGCCGCGAGCTCGCGGAGGTAGTACTTTTCGATGCCGTCGACGGTCTTCAGCTGAGCGGGGACACTCTGTTGAAGGTGCAGTAGAGCAGGACTCCAGTACGGGTGGTACATGCGCGGCCCTGGGGTGAATTGGCCGGTCACCATCATTCCTGATGCGCTGGCGTCGTCGATACGTTCGTTCAGATCGCCGGCGACTGCGCCCATACCGAAATCGCTTCCGGCGTTGAGCAGATCGCTGCCGAGTCCGGTCACGAGGTCGGCACCACATGCTCGCGCCAACTCGAAGGCCACTGTCACCAGCAGATGCACGGTGATGACTTCTGCATCATCGGATTGAGTGTGCTGCATGCACGGGTAGATCGCCGCTGTCGATTCCTGTGCGGTGACGTCGATGACGTCGAGCGGCAGACCGACGTGGCGCGCTGTTCGAGAGGCACCGTCGATTTCGTCACCCCAGGGTGTGCGGAGGGTCAGTGCACGGACGTCGGCACCGGCCCTCCACAAGTAGGAGGCGAGGAGTCCGGAGTCGACACCACCGGAGAGCAGTAAGCGAATGGGACGACCCGACGATGCGATTTCCGTTGCTGCAGTGCGTAATCCATGGTCGAGCCACCCCATGGCCTGTTCGAGCGAACACCCTGGGACACCGCCCGACGGCGACGATCGGGGGACAGCGCGGTGCACCGACAACTCTCCGTCGGCGGAGCAGACCAGAGTCGTCCCGGGGCGAAGTGCCGTGGTGGTTCCTGCGCGGTGACCGACACTCGCGGCGGTCGCCGCGAATTGCGCTCCCACCGCCCATGTCCGTGCATCATCGGTGCGGGAGAGAAAGACTCGGCATTCGCCGTGCAGCGGCGTCGTGATCATGACTGTTCCGTCGTTGCGGTTCAGAACGGGGCCGGTATGTCCGCCAACACGGCGGATGCGGCCGCTGTGCGAAAAGACGACCCACCCATGATCGGTTGGGGTCATGGGTTGTCTCCGACAATTGTGCGCATCTTCTGTTGGGCCGCATCGCCTGCAGCGAACCCCGCTCGGTGGCCGGCTATTGCTGCAATACGGGCTCGTTCCATGTCGAGCAGCAGATCGTGGTTGACGAACGCCTTGGTGCGGGCAAACGGCACCGATTGGTACTCGGCCAGTGCCTGTGCTCGGGTGCATCCTGCAGCGAGCGGGTCACTATGGGCTGCAACGAGTTCATCGAGGAGGCCGTCGGAGAGTGCGGTGGTACCGAGCCATCGATCGCACCCGATGATCATTCGATTCGCCACGGCAGGCCCTACTCGGCGTTGCAGGAGCGGAGCTCCGAGTATGCAGGAGATACCCAACTTGAGCTCGGGCATACGGAGGTCCGACGTCGACGTTCCGATGCGCCAGTCGGCGCACAGTGCCAACTGAAGACCGATGCCGATGCAGTATTTGTCGATGACTGCCACGGTCGGTTTCGAGATCGACAGAACTGCTCGATACATGTCCACGCAGGCGTCGATCCATCGGTTGACCTCGGAGCCTCCCGTGAAGTCCTTGACTTCGTTGAAGTCACCGCCGACACCGAAGGATCGACCGTCTCCCCCGTACAGAACCAGCCCCTCGACATCCGGGGTGTCCCCTAGCTGCCAGACCAACTCGGTGATGCCGCGCATCTTGTCTGTGGAGAACGTGTTGTGTCCTTCACCGTCGAATTCGATGATCGCCAAGGGGCCGTTGCGAACTGCAGTACCGCCATGGGCTTCGGGCGACCTGGGCCGATCGTGGGGCTCGTGGGTGGCGGAGGGTGAGTGCAGTGTTCTCACGCTTCGACCAGCTCCCCACGCTTTCGGCGGTCTGCGTCGAGGGCGCGGCGTGTGTAGAGACGTTGTCCCCATTGTTCGCTGTGATCGGCGCTGATAGCGGTGCCGTTGCATATTGTGGTGACGATTCGATGGAATTGAGCCAGTGCGGCGGCGGCGGTGCGTTCGCTCAAGCTCGTCTCGGATTCGCCTGGGACGATGTCGAATCGGTCGACTGCGATGATCGGACCGCCATCTACCTTCGGGGTGATGATGTGGCAGGTGGCCCCGAATTGCGTCTGGTTGTCGTCGATCGCGTAGCGATATCCGCCGATCCCTCGGTAGTTCGGGGTCGCCGGGTGGAAGTTCACGGCCAGTTCCCGCACTCGATCGAGTGTGGCCTCGGACAGGATGAAGTCCGATTTGAAGGACAGAAGCAGGTCGCACCCGTGCCACTGATCGAACGATCGAGTTACTGGATCGCCGTAGTCCCAGGCAAACCAGTCGACGTCGGCGAATCTGCGGCGGAGAAAGTCGTGGGCGAGTTCGCCCCACCGTGATCCGTCGGAGATGAGCAGAACAGAGCGGGTGTCTTTCATCGAGTGACAACTCCTTCGGTGAGTGGGAGAGCCCAGCAGTACGCGAATCCGGCACCTGCTTCGTGTAGAAAGGTGTCTGCCTCTTCGTAATCGGCCAGAGCCGAGCTGTATCGGCCGTATTTCGGGGACGTCCGGCCGATGCATCGAGCGGAGCCCTTGTACAGCTCGACGGTCACTGTGCCCGTCACGCGGTGAGCCAGACGGGCGCAGTAAGCATCGAGTGCTGCACGCAGATCGGTGAACCAGTAGCCGTAGTAGACCAACTCTGCGTACTGGTCGGCGATGGACCGCTTGTGGTGGAGCGTCTCTCGGTCCAGTACGAGTGCTTCGAGATCGGTTCGTGCAGCGAGAAGAACTGTTGCAGCGGGTGCTTCGTAGATTCCGCGGCTCTTGAATCCGACGATGCGGCTCTCGAGAATTTCGGTACGCCCGATACCGTTCGCGGCCGCTGTGTCCCCGAGTTCGCTGACCAGGTCGATCAGGTCGAGCTTGCGGCCGTCGAGAGCGACGGGGATGCCTGCTTCGAACTCGATCGTGATCGTTGTTGGACGATCCGGTGCCTGCACCGGCGCGGTCGTGATCTGCCATGCATCGGGCGGTGGAGCGTGGTCGATGAGGTCGAGATCCCCGCACTCGATGCTGGTGCCCCAGATATTGGTGTCGATGCTGTACGGCGTCGTCTTGCTGACACCCACATCGATACCGTGACGATCGGCGTAGGCAATTTCGCTACCGCGGGAGGTCATTTCCCAATCGATGACAGGTGCGAGGATGTCGAGCTCGGGAGCCAACGCCCGCACGGAGGTGTAGAACCGGACCTGATCGTTTCCCTTGCCCGTGGCACCGTGAGCGACTGCGGATGCACCGCGTTCGCGAGCGATGCTGACCAGCCGCTCGGCGATCAACGGTCGAGACAACGGTGCAGCCAGAAGATATTTTCCCTCGTATGCAGCGCCGGCGGCGAGAGCCGGGATTGCATAGTCGTGGAGGAACAGGTCTCGGACGTCTTCGACGATAACTTCCGACGCGCCGGCCGCGGTTGCGCGCTTCGAGACGGCCTCGAGGTCCTCGATTTGGCCGAGGTTCGCGCAGTACGCGATGACCTCGGTCTGATAGCGCTCTTTGAGCCAGTGCACGGCAACGGATGTGTCCAATCCGCCGGAATATGCCAGGACGATGCTCATACCCCGACCTCCATCGCGAGTTCGGGCACGCTCACGCCGCCGACGACGGATCGCGCTGCTCGTAGGCATTCCGCCTTCGCCTCCCAGAGGCGGGTTCTGGCTTGCCGGATTTCGGCGAGTCTGTCGGTCACGTCGGCCAGGCCTTGCTCCTGCTGTTCGGAGACCCGCGTCGGTCCGGTGGATCCGGCAGAGATGTAGCTGCGCAGTGTGTGGAGCGGATCGCATATCTGCTTCATGTCGACCTCACTGATGTCGATGTCGTGTTCCTCGCGGAGGAAAGTGGTGGTGAACGCGACGTTGCGCAGGGTGTGACCGGCTGCGAGGGCGGCGTTGACGAGGTCACCGGTGATGCGGTGGGCTGTGCGGAAAGGAACGTCGAACCGAGAGACCAAGATGTTGGCGATCTCTGTCGCGGTCGAGAAGTTGTCCCAGCACAGGGCTCTGCCGCGAGCACCGTCGAACGCGGTGTGCAGGTTCTGGCGTCGGCACAGGCGAATGGTGTCGAGGTACGTATCGAGGGCGCCCCAGTAAACCGGTTTGTCCTCCTGCAGGTCGCAGCTGTACCCGAGACCGACCGACTTCTCCATCACCAGCAGTTGCACCAGCGCACCCACCGCGCGACCGGACTTCCCTCGCGCCAGTTCTGCAACCACCGGATTCTTCTTCTGCGGCATGATCGAGCTACCGGTCGCGAACGAATCGTGCACTTCGGCGAGAGCGTATTCGTTCGAGCTCCAGGTGACGATCTCTTCCTGCATGCGAGATAGATTCACAGCACCGCTGGCAGCTGCGCCCGCTACTTCGACTGTCCAGTCCCTCGTCGACGTCGCATCGAGCGCATTGACCATCGGTGCATCGAACCCGAGAAGCCGGGAGGTGTAATCGCGGTCCAGGGCGAATGTAGTTCCGGCGAGCGCACACGCGCCGAGCGGATTGATGTTGATGCGCTTCCAGGCATCCATCAGTCGGGAGGCATCACGCAGCAAGGCCTGTGCGTGCGCAGCCTTCCAAAATGCTACCGAAATCGGTTGCGCTGCCTGCGAATGCGTGTAGCCGGGTAGAACTGCTTCTCGTTCCGACTCGGGGCACCCGAGCAGATCCTGCACGAACATGAGCAGTTCTTCGCTGGCATCGAGCAGCCACTCGCGGGTGACCATGCGTGCGTCGGTCTGCACCTGATCGTTTCGGGACCGTGCGGTGTGCATGCGGCCGCCGACGGGTCCGATCCGTTCGATGAGCATGAATTCGGTGTTGAGGTGCACATCTTCTTGTCGGACGTCGAGCTGCAATCCACCGTCGGCTCGGCTGCTCTCCATGTCGAGCAGCCCAGCGAGAAGCGCTTTGGTGTCGGGTTCGGTGTTGATTCCCGCGCGACCGAGCATCAGAACATGAGCGATGTTCTGCCACAGGTCGTGTTCGAGCATTCTGCTGTCTACCGATGCTGTCTCTGTGTAGCGAAGTACATCGTCGGTGATATCGGTGGAGAATCTTCCACCCCAGAGCTTTTCGCTCATTGATCGGTACCCCTCTGTGTGCGTGATGGTTCGGTTTCGGTACAGGAAAGTTCGGGTTAGGGCACGGCAAAGCCAAGACCTGGCGGGATTGGACGGCCCGGGGCGCGGACCCGGGCCAAGGCGTCGTTACACAATCAAGTCAGGTCGGGCTCGGGTCGAGTAGTTGAAAGAGCGAAGGGAGAAGGGCTCGGACGGCGGGGGTGTTTACTCGAAGGCCAGCCGGACGCCGAATCCCACCAGAACAACACCCAGTCCACGCTCGAGCCACGCCCCCAAGCGGCCCTTCTCCAAGAACCGGCGAGCGGACGAGGCAAGAAGTGCGTACGAGGACAGACATATCAGCGCCACCACGAACTCGATCGACATGAGCAGCATGGACCAAACGAAAACGTTCCCGTCGCGCGGAATGAACTGCGGCAGCACCGCCAGGTAGAACGCACCCATTTTCGGATTCAACAGGTCCGCGACGAAACCGGTCATGAACGCTCGCGACCACTTCGGCTGGTGCGCGTTGTAAGTCGCGGCATCGACGTCGGTGAAGCTGCCCTTGCGCTGCCAGATACTCTGAATTCCTAGAAACACCAGGTAGGCGGCACCTGCGATACGTACCGCGTCGAATGCCCCGGGGACGCTGGTGAGCAAGGACGCCAACCCCACGGCCGCAGCGATGCCCCAGGCCATCGACCCCGTCGCCGCACCCAAAGCTACGGCGATGCCGTGACGCACACCGCCGGTAAGCGAGTGCTTGACCGCCAACATGACGTCAGGACCTGGGATTATTCCGAAGACGATAGCGACGGGGAGATAGGCCAGAACGGGGTTGTTCACGGCAAGAACGGTACGACCGCTCCAGCATCGATGCACGTTTCCTAAGTATCGCTGATCTAGGTTTAGTATTTGTGGATGTACAACCACGATCAGCTCGCCACACTTGCCGCGATCTGCGATTCAGGGTCGTTCGAGGGAGCTGCAACGGCGTTGCACATCTCGTCTTCTGCAGTCAGCCAACGCATTACCGCGCTCGAACGAGCGTCGGGGGCCGCGCTGCTACAGCGAACCAGGCCGGTACTACCCACCAGAAACGGGCAAGCCCTGCTCCGACTCGCGCGGCAGATCGAAGTCCTCACCGTCGACGCCGACGCTGAGCTACGCGGCGGCTCAACGACAACGAATACTGCTGCACCGCTGCGCTTTTCACTTGCTATCAATGCCGATTCGGTCTCGACGTGGTTCCAACCGGTGATGAAAGCGATAGCCGTCGACCGACGGATACTGCTGGACCTCCACATCGAAGATCAGGACCATACAGACGCTCTACTGCGTCAAGGCGCGGTCATGGCCGCCGTGACGACCTCACGCACCGCAGCACCTGGCTGTACGGTCGAACCGCTCGGAGCCATGGTCTATTGGCCCGCGTGCGCACCCTCACTCATTCGCGACGCCGACTCCGACGGTTGCGATCCCAGCCGCCTCCCGATGCTGCGATTCGACAAAAAGGACGACCTGCAACACGCCTATCTACGCAAGATCAAGGCGCACCGTGAGCCCCCGATCCACTACCTCCCATCGAACCGCGAATTCCTGACTGCAGCTCGACTCGGACTCGGGTGGGGCGTGCTACCGGAAGGACAAATCGCACGCGACCTCGCCGACGGGACACTCGTTCACCTCGACCCCGACCACAACGTCACCATTCCCCTGTATTGGCAACGATGGCACCTGCCATCCGAAACCCTCGACAGAATCACAGGCTGGGTACGCGATGCTGCACATAACGCATTGATCGACACACCCAAAGAACGAAAAACAGCGAACCGTCCCCCAGGTCATGCGGTGACCGGCGCGGCAACACCGGAACCTGCGTGAGTCCGGCGGTCATCGGTCCAGCTGTGACGGCTAATTGCACACCCTGATTGGACCAAAGTTGCGGCGATGCACGCCGGTCGCATGGTCCGCCGCCGGGTGCGCGCCTAAGGTCGCCGATCGCTGACCGAGCATACGACGCGGGGCGTTGAGCCTCGACCGAATGCTCCACCACGCATCGAAGTATCGATCGGCGCGGATCCCATAGTGTACGAAAAGCAGTGATTGCTGGCAGCACAACTGAAAAACGTCAAAACAGCTACTGCTGCAGCTTTTTTCAGACTGGGAGTACGCACGGCCTGCGGCGGCGCGGGTCTCTGTTCCGTCAGGGTGAGGCGAGTGCCTCGGACAGGTAACGAATCAGTGCCGCCTTGAGCTCGGTCACGAGCTGGTCCTTCTTGTTAGTTTTTTCTGCGGCGATGACGGGCATCATTCCGCGGGTGATCTGCAAGGCCACCAGCGCGTGGAGGTCGATGCGTTCGCTGGACAGGGTCGGTGCGAGTGCGGCCAAGGTCTGGGCGACCCTCTGGGAGAGTTCGCTCTGCAATGGTACGACTGCGGTATACAGGGCAGGCTGGGTATCTGCTCGCGAGAACAGTTGCAGGAAAGCCGGATTGGCCGCATTGAAGGCGACCATATTGTCGACGGCCCGGTCGATGAACTGCGGTAGAGATTCCACGAAGCCGTCCGGTCGCGGATCGACCGCGGCCGATTGGGCGTCGGTCAACTCCACGACGTAGCGTTCCGCCAATGCTGCGGCGATGTCTTCCTTGTTTCTGAAGAACTGGTACAGCGAACCCGGTGACATGCCCGATTTGCTGGCGATAGCGTTCGTGGTCGCTGCGTCGAACCCGACTTCTCCGAACAACTCCTCCGCACCGTCGAGGATCGCAGCGATGCGCTTGAGTCCGCGATCCTGACGCTTGGGTGCAGGAGAGGTAGTTGGCGTCGAGGTATTCGGCATGTGAACTCCAGGCTTTCCGGTAGACAAGACGAGCTTTCGCTCGTATTCTCGCAAATCACGAGCAATCGCTCGTATCCACGGTAGCAGGGGGACCCGCGATGCCCACCCGATTCGCCACAACTCGACCCGGCCTCACCCTCGTAGTGGCCGGCGTCCTCTTCCTCGTGCTCGCAGCAGTCGCTGCCGGTGCGATGAATGCACTGTCCCTGAACAGGTTCGAGGCGACCAACGCCCCGTCTGCGGCAGCCGAGGCGCTGCTCAACGACACCTTTCAGACCGGCACACCCAACATCACCATCCTCGTCACCGCGAAGACCGGCGACGTCGACAGCTCGGCCGTCGCCGCGGACGGGTTACGTCTGACCGAGTTCGTCGACACCTTCCCCGGCATCGACGACACATGGTCCTACTGGACCGAAGAGGTTCCGACCCTCGCCGCCGGGGACGGCAGCTCGGCGCTGATCCAGGCGTGGGCACCGGGCGACGCCACCGAAATCCGGCAACAGGTCCTTCCCGCTCTCGACGAGGCACTCAGCCGGTCGGCTACCTCGAACATCGACATCGCTCTCGGCGGCAGCGACGAGGTGTTCCGCTCCGTCGCAGAACAATCCAGGACCGACTTTCTCCGAGCAGAGCTGATCATCGCCCCGCTGGTGATCGCACTGTTGTGGGCCGTCCTACGGCGGCTCCGTCTCGCCGCAGTGGTCTTCGCAACCGGACTGTTCTCCGTCGTCGGCACCCTGGCCATCATGCGCGTGGTGGCAGCCTTCACCGAAGTATCGACCTTCGCGGCGAACATCGCGCTGGTGATGGGCATTGCACTCGGCGTCGATTACGGACTGTTCCTGATCTACCGCTTCCGAGAGGAAGCCCGCCGCACCGCTGACCTGACGTTGGCCGTGCAGCGAGCAGCGCAGGCAGCCGGACGCACCATCATGTTCTCCGGCGCCACCGTCGCCGCGTCACTGGCCGTTCTGCTGGTCTTCCCGTTCCCGTTCCTGGCCTCGTTCGCCTACGCCGGGATAGCCGTCGTCGCCACCGCCGTGCTCGCCGCTACGGTCGTACTCCCGGCCGCATTGGTGCTGCTCGGGCACCGCGCCTTACGGCGCAAGGAACCGGACACCGACGGAAGTACCGTGTGGCGGCGGATCACCGTGGCCACGACCGGCCGACCTGCAGTGTTCGCGATCGCCGGTGTGGTGATCTTGATACTGCTCGGAGCGCCGGTACTAGGCGTTCGGTTCGGCGCACCGGACGATCGCATCCTGCCGCAGTCGGTTCCGGTCCGCGCCCTGTACGACACCATCCGCGACGACTACGCCAGCGAGGATGCAGACGCAATTCTGCTCGTCGCACCGACCATCGCACCGGACGGCCTCGCTCGGTACGCCTCCGATCTCGCAGCACTGCCCCAGGTGCTACGAGTGGACAGCGCACTGGGCACCGTCGAACCCGACAGGGCGCTCACTGCTCCACCGAACGGCGCCGTCCGTTTCACTCCCGACACCGCAGGCAGCTACCTCTCGGTGGTACCGACTCGCGAATCACTGGACGACAGAGCCGGATTCGTCTCCGCGGTACGGTCGGTGGAGCCTCCCGGCCAGGTACTCGTCGGCGGCTCACCCGCGATGCTCGACGACTACACCGACGGCGTCACCGCCCGGCTCCCGCTCGTGGCCGTGCTCATTGCACTGATCACCTTCGCCATTCTGTTCGTGATGACCGGATCGATCATCGCCCCCATCAAAGCCACCATTCTGAATCTGCTGTCACTGACGGTCATGTTCGGTGTCCTGGTGTGGGGTTTTCAGAACGGCAATCTTGCTGGGCTGCTGGGTTTCACCCCTACCGGTGCCATCGAGCCGAGCATCCCCATCCTGATGTTCTGCATCGCCTACGGCCTGTCGATGGACTACGAAGTCTTCCTGCTCTCGCGCATCAAAGAAGAATTCGACCGTACCGGAGACAATCGCCAATCCATCATCGATGGCATCTCACGCTCCGCACCCGTCGTCACCGCAGCAGCTCTCATCCTGGCCGCATCCTTCGCCACCTACGCCACTTCCGGGGTGACCTTCCTTCAGCAACTCGGAATCGGCATGGCACTGGCGGTCCTGATCGACGCCACCGTCATCCGAGCGATCCTCGTCCCCTCCATCATGGCCCTGACCGGCCGCTGGAACTGGTGGGCACCGCGCCCACTGGCACGCCTGCACCAGCTCATCGGCATCACCGATGCTCCACGCGTCGATACACCTGGTACCGAAGTCGACCCTGGAAGACCCAAAACCCCTGTATGAGCACTGCACTCGCACGCTCCCAGCCACCACATCCCCGCCCCGATCGGAGTACCCCATGCTCGACAGCCGCCATCACCCCCTCTCACGGCTCCTCGCCGCGATTGCGATAACCGTCGCGTCGACCGCCATCTTTCTCGGTGGAACGGCCATCGCCTCCGCGCAGCCGACCCGATCGGACGTGATCGACGTACCGGTGTCCTTCACAGTCCGCAACACCAACGACACAGCCGTCCCGTGCACCGCCGACGGCGGAACCTACACCATCCGTGGCCATCTCACCGCTCCCGCAGAGGGTTTCGGCAACGCCATCACCCTCTACGAACACGGCATCGCAGCCGGCGAATGGTACTGGCGTCTTCCAGTCGAGGGATACCACCACACCTACGAAATGGCCGCTCGCGGACAGACCTCACTGACGATCGACAGACTCGGATACGACACGAGCGACGCTCCGGCAGGCGGGGCCATGTGCGTGGGGTCCCAAGCAACGATGGCCCATCAGATCGTCCAAGCGCTGCGTACCGGCACCTATCAATGGGATGCATCCGGAACGGCCCCCACCTTCGGGCACATCACCCTCGCCGGCCAGTCGAACGGCGGGCAGATCGTCCAGATCGAGGCCTACACCTTCGACGACGTCGACGCTCTCGTCGTCATGGACTGGGCCGATCGCGGACTGACACCCGAGGCCTACGTCAGATTCTTCGCCGCCACACCACGCTGCCTCACCGGAGGCTCGGCATCGGAAAACAATCCCGCCGCCAAGGGCTACACCTTTTACGACCAAGGAACCACTGAATTCGTGACAGGAAACTATGCCGATACCGAACAACAAGTAATCGATACAGCAGCGCCCTATCAGAACCAACACCCGTGCGGCGACATGCTTTCACAAGGCCCCGGAATTCTTCTCGACCTGGCCAAAATGTCGAGCATAGACATTCCAGTTCTCGGCCTCTACGGACAGGACGACGCACGCGTGCAATTCGGTGACGAACATATTGCATCGTTCACCGGAACATCGGACAGAAAGGCGATCACGATTCCTCACGCAGGCCATTACATGGGCCACGCACGGAACGCCGCCATCGTCTTCGACTCGCTCGACCAGTGGCTCGACGCCCGACAACCCCACTGACCGCATCAGATCGGCATCAAATAGCTGAACGCACTATTGCGAGCCTGTGCACTTAACCGTGTGCACAGGCTCACAATAGTGCTCGAATTACTGGCGGTATATCTGCGCTCGAACTGAAATTATATTGTTACGGGAATCACTTTCCGAACATTTGGAATTAACGTGAAAAGAATTGACTTATCGAAAACGTGGCGCTGTACTTGAAACCACGTACCGATCGGTGCGTTTCGCACAAAGCAGAAAATCTGCGACCACCTTCCTGGGGGAAGAAATGACTGTCACCACACCACCGTTCGATATCGCCAGTGAACTGACATTCGATCGCACTGTGCCGCGAAGCCTCGTCCACCGCGCAGCTGTCAGCGAGGTCTTCCTCACCGACGCTGCTGCGACGGGCGAGAACCGATTCGTCGTCGCCGCGCAGCTACCGCGAGGGCATGCCCTCTACAGCGACCGACTCGACGACCGGTACGACCCCATGATCCTCGTGGAGGCATGCAGGCAGGCCTCGATCCTGATCAGTCACCAGTTCTACGGAGTACCCAAGGACTGGGCGTTCGTCTTCCGCAAGGCCTCGGTGTCGGTGACCGACCTCGCTGCCCTCCAGGTCGGGGAAACACCGGGCCGGTTGGTCATCCGAGTCGAATTCGAGAAGCGGTTCCACGTCGAGGGGTACCTGACCGGGGCAGTCGGTAGGTACCAGACCGTTCTCGACGGCGTGCCTGTCGGCGAATTCGTCGGATCCCTGAGCTTCATGCCCAAGCAGATGTTCGCCGAGATGCGCGCGGCCGGGCGGGCAGCGAAGAACACCCCCGATCAGCCGTATACCTCTGCCGCCGTTCCGCTTCCGCCTGCACGCGTTGCCCGGCGGGACTCGAAGAACGTCGTCATCGCCTCCACCGGCACCGAACACCCCGACACGACGTACGAGGTCGTCGTCGACAACAACCACCCGTCGCTCTCCGATCACAAGGTCGACCACGTCTCGGGGATGCTCTTGACCGAAGCGTGCAGGCAGGCATCGGTGTGCGCCGTCCTCGACACCCACTCACTGCCGGAATCGTCGGTCGGTTCCCCGGTGCGCTACGACATCCAGTTCCTCGACTTCGCCGAACACGAGCTTCCTGTCTACTGCCGCTTGATCGACACCGCACCCACCGAGTCCGGGACTGGGATCGTCGCATCTTTCGAACTCGTCCAGGGTGACGTCGTCATCGTCCGCTCGCAGGTCGAGGTGGGATGACGATGTCCGACAACAGTATCGACACCGGTCCCCTCGTTCTCGTCGTCGACTACGGCGGCGTCCTGACCAACCCCATCGCCGACACCATCGCGGCGTTCACCGAGTACATGTCCGTGCAACCGGAGGACCTGATGGGTGCCCTGTTCACCGCGCACGATGACCCGGACGAAACGATCATGGCCCCGCTCGAACGCGGCGAAATCACCGAAGCGGCCTTCCTCGACCGAGTCGGATCGGCACTGGAAACCATGACCGGACGCGCTATCGACCTGTCACAGTTCCGGCCGGCATGGTTCTCCGGCCGGGTCCCCAACTCGGAACTTCTCGACTACTTGCACACGCTGAAATCCGAAGGACGAACTCTGGGACTGTTGACCAACAACGTCCGAGAATGGGAACCCGAGTGGCGAGGAATCGTCCCCACAGGCCTGTTCAGCGTCGAGGTCGTCTCCGCGAACGAAGGTGTCCGCAAACCCGAACCCGAAATCTACCGCCGGACGACCGAACGACTCGGCGTCCCTGCCGCTCGATGCCTGTTCGTCGACGACGACCTACGCAATTGCCAAGCCGCCCGAGCGCACGGAATGCAGATACATCACTTCACCGACACCGCGGGAGCCATCGAGGCAATCGACGCCTGGTTCGGACGCCAGCAGCCGGCCGCGCAACCCACCGCGGACGCGCTCCTCGAGGAGTCCGCATGAGCACCCCCGAACCGCTGCAGTCGGCCCCCGAACGCTGGTGGACGCTGACAGCGGTCTGCCTCGGAACATTCATGCTGTTCTTGGACCTCACCGTCGTCAACGTCGCACTGCCCGCGATACAACGAGACCTCTCGGCCAGCTTCGAGCAGTTGCAATGGGTGATCGACGCCTACGCCCTGGCACTGGCCGCGTTTCTGCTCACCGCCGGCTCGATCGCGGACAGACTGGGCCGCACCCGGATCTTCGCCGTCGGCGCGCTGGCCTTCACCCTCGCGTCCGTGGCTTGCGGTCTCGCTGGGTCAGCAACTCTGCTCAACGCAGCACGTGGAGTTCAAGGCCTCGGCGCGGCCATCATGTACGCCGTCGGCCCAGCGATGATCGCAGCGACGTTCCACGGCCGCCAACGAGGAACCGCCTTCGGCATCTTCGGGGCCACCTCGGGCATCGCCATCGCTGCGGGACCGTTGATCGGAGGCATCCTCACCGAAGTGGACTGGCGATGGGTGTTCTACCTCAATATCCCTGTGGGACTGATCATTCTGGCCGTCGTCGCTCTGAAAGTCCGGGACCACCAGACATCGACCGCGCGCCGCGGTCTCGACCCCCTCGGTCTGGCACTGTTCTCCGCAGGTCTGTTCGCGTTGATCTTTGCAATCATCCGGGCACCCGTCGTGGGATGGACCGACCCACGTACCGCGGTAGCGTTGGCGGTCGGTGTGCTCGCCCTCCTCGGCTTCGCTGTGGTCGAGCGCCGCGTCCGCAATCCCATGCTCGACATGGTCCTGTTCGGAAACCGTTCCTTCAACGGCCTGTCCGCGGCAACGTTTGCGATCAACTTCGCCGTCACGGCCACCATCTTGTTCTCGGTGCTGTGGATGCAAGGCGTGCTGGGCTACTCGGCTATCGAGACCGGATTGAGGTTCCTGCCGCTTACCGGCGTCCTGCTGATATCCGGTGCCGTGGGCGGAATACTGAGCGCCCGGATCTCGACATCGATTCTGATCGGAATCTCGCTGTTGTGCACAGGAATCGGGTTTCTGTTGTTTCGATTCGCGGACGTCGGTGACAGCTGGACGGCGTTGTTACCGGGGTTTGTGATCGCGGGACTCGGTATGGGACTACACAATCCACCCCGTGCGAGCGCGGCAGTGGCTCTCGTTCGGGCCGAAGACTCAGGGATGGGAGCTGGGATCAACGAGACATTCCAGCAGGTCGGTGCGGCATTGGGCGTGGCGGTACTCGGAGCTTTGGCTCATCGCACCATCGAATCCGAACTCGACACCGCGTACGGATCCGCCCTGACTCCGGCCCAGCTCGACGCCACCGTCGACGCCGTGGCCTCCGGGGCCGTCGCGGCGCTGCAAGAGACCGGGCAGGACGTTGGGGTGGCAGCAGAAATCGCGTTCATCTCGGCGCTGCATCAGGTCACGACGATCGCGGGAATCGTCACCCTCATCGGTGCGATCGCGGCATTCACCCTCATCAGACGCAAGGACTTCCTCGTCGACCCCGCGGCAGCAGACCCGCACGCAGCGGCCTCTCCCCTACCCCGCGACGCGCCGTCCACCGGATACGAGGACGTGATCTCGGCCGAACAATCCAGCCTCGCCCCGCCTCGCCCGTCAGGAGTCCGGACATGACCGAGCACACCGTCCTCATCGTCGGCGCGGGCCCCACAGGTCTGACGCTTGCTTGCGAGCTCGCCCGCAGGAACGTCGACCACATGATTATCGACGGCAAGTCGGGGCCCTCGACCGAACCGAAAGCCCTCGTACTCTGGAGTGCCGCCCAGGAGAGCCTGCGCATCCTCGGTGTCGATCCCGCGGTATTCGATGCCGGCGTCACTCTCGACCGAGCGTCGTACTGGTCGAAAGGGTCACAGATCGGCCACGTCGACTTCACCGGCCTCGACCAGCCCGGCCTGCACAAACCCCTGTCCCTTCCGCAGCCCCTCGTCGAGGCAGCTCTCCTCGAGCTCTACCAGGCGCTGGGAGGTACGGTCCGCTGGCGGCACAAGTTCCTCGGTGCCCTCGATCCGGACCCTGCCGGGCCCAGCGACGGGGCGAGGGCGTCATTGGTCGGTCCGAGCGGAATCCGCTTCACCACAACAGCAGAGTGGATCGTGGGCACCGACGGTGCACACAGCACCGTGCGGAAAACAGCGGCCATCGACTTCGACGGCGACAGCTACGACGACGCTTTTCTGCTGGTGGACGGCACCCTAGAAACCGATGGGTCGGTCGGGGAGGCTCAGTACCATCTCCACCCGGACGGGGTGACGGTCGTCGTCCCGCTCCCAGGTGGTGGACACCGGGTATTTCTCGGACACCGTCAGTCCGCTTCCCCTGCGCTCATACCGCCGACTCAGATCACCGATCGCGCCAACATCATGCTCGGCCAACGCGGCCTCGGCCGCTTCCGGGTCAGTAATGTGCTTTGGCAGAGCGACTTTCGAGTACACCGGAGACTGTCCTCGCGCTACGTGTCGGGCCGATTCATCCTTGCCGGCGACGCTGCACATATTCACAGTCCTGCGGGAGGTCAAGGTATGAACACCGGAATACAGGACGCGGCGAATCTCGCGTGGAAACTTGCAGCAGTAGCGGTCGACGGAGCCGATGCAGCACTACTCGAAACATATGAACTCGAACGACGACCCGTCGCAGAATCGGTCGCCGCGATGACCGATCTTCAGACGAAACTGTGGACAACTCGTGCTGCCGTTTCGCGGTGGATCCGCGACCGAATCCTCGGAATCCTCTCGGCGACAGGGCTCCTCACCCGGCGTGTCGTTCCTCAACTGGCGCAGATCGATACGGCCTACGGCCCGTCAGTGGCCCGCGGGGGCGGGCGCGGTCGAACCATCTCGCCGGGCAAGTTCCTGCCCCCGCATCCCGTCCAGTTCGACGGAGAGGTCGACAAGTTGCTGCCCGACCTCCTCGATGACCGACGAGTCCTGGCGCTGGCCACCATCACCAGTATCGACGAACTCCGGGCCTTACATGCCATCCTCGACTCGTGGGGGTCGCGGCTGCACGTCGTGGTCGTGGTCCACTCCCCCACCACACTTCTGAGCGCAACTCCCACCGTGATCGACACCCACGAGATCGTTTCGAGCGAGCTCGGACAGGGCGGTGTCGCTGTCGTGCGTCCCGACCGCATAGTGGGCATGACCGGCTCGCTGCAGAACCCTGCAGCCATACGGACCTACCTCACCGCAGTGGCCGGACCCGCGGACACACAGGCAGTCGAACGCGGTCGACCCGAAACGAGCGCCTCCAAGGAGACAGCATCATGACCGACTTCCCACACGTGAACCTCGGAACAGGCCTCGAAGTATCCGCACTCGGATTCGGCGGCATGGCATTGACCTCGATGTACGGCGAATCCGACCCCGACCAAGCACTGAAGACCCTGCATCACGCCGTCAACCTCGGCATCGACTTCATCGACACCGCAGATGTGTACGGCCTCGGGACCAACGAGGAACTGATCGGCAGACTCCTCGCCGACCGTCGCGACGAGGTCACCGTCGCCACCAAATTCGGTATCGATACCTCCGTAACCGAACCCGGCCGCAGAAGCCGCGGAGACAGGGCTTACGTCCGCCAGTGCATCGACAACAGCCTGCGTCGCCTCGACGTGGACGTCGTCGACCTCTACTACCTTCACCGGGTCGACCCACACATCCCGATCGACGACACCATCGGAGCGATGGCCGAGCTCATCGCCGACGGAAAAGTCCGGCACATCGGAGTATCGGAAGTAACCGCCCCCGAACTAGAACGAGCGCACCGGACCCATCCGCTCGCCGCGGTCCAGTCCGAATGGAGCTTGTTCAGCCGCGACGTCGAGAACGCCATCGTCCCGACCGCAGCTCGACTCGGCATCGGATTCGTTCCCTACTCCCCACTGGGACGCGGAATGCTCACCGGAAAAGTGAAACAGGAACAGCTCGGCGACAACGACTTTCGGCGGTATCTACCCCGCTTTCAACTCGACGCATTCGAAACGAACACCGACGCCCTCGCCCCATTGACAGACATCGCGTCACAGCACGGATCCACGCCCGCCCAGATCGCATTGGCGTGGCTACGGGTGAAAGGTACACAGTTCGCGCTGCCCGTCGTTCCGATACCCGGCACTCGGAATGCGGATCGGGTCACCGAAAACGCGGGCTCGGTGCACATCGAACTCACCGCGGACCAGCTCGCCGTCCTCGACACCCTCGCCGACGCCGTCACCGGAACCCGAGCACCCGACATGAGTTGGGTATCAGCCGGCCGCGAATGACACGGGCACAACTGCACGGCACAGCCGCATTCCCGCCCCGTCGATCAGATCGACGGGCGGGAATTGTGCCGCCGGGAACCGGAGCGTCACTGCGCCGAAATGCCCGAATTGCGATGACTCCAACTACGGCCACGACGAAAGCGCCAGTGGCCCAGGGGATCCACGCGGGGTTGGCTCCCAACACGCTTCCCGTGGTCAACAGAAGAGTGACCCACACGGTTGCGGCGACGATATTCAACACCGCGAACCTCGAGAACGACAACGAGGAACCCGCAGCGAGACGTGGCCCCAAGGTCCTCGCGCCTCCGACGAAATGCGTGGTCACTGTCCCGACGCGCGCATCCCCCGAAAACAACTGACGTGCCCGAGCAAGCACCCTGTTGATCAGGCGCGCAAAGCGGCCTGCGCCGGCGATATCAGCGCGACACGATCCACGCCTGATGGACCGAAAGGCCAGCTGAGCCCCTGCTGTCGACGAAGCGATCAGGACGATCGCCGTCACGACGGGATCAAGTTCGCCCAGCCCCACGAGAGCACCGACCGCCAGAACCGTGCCAGTACCCGGGAGGAGAAACCCGACGAGCAAGCCGGATTCCACCAAGAGGATTGCGGCAGCCACGAGCAGAACCATCGGAGCACACCAGGAAGCGATTGAGGCTATGACATCGATGAACAGATCCATCAGATCCCCACGTCCAACGGTGACGGCCGCTGCCATCAAATACGAGTATTAACTCGTAGAATACCATTCGTCTGGATTCGCCGCCTGCGATAGCGTGACTACCGAGACAGAACTGCGGGGCTCAGGTGTGGCCCAGCGCAATAAGCGGCTGCTTCAACACCTACTCGCCTCTGAGCGTTGCCGACACCGATTCCCGTCCGCTTCTGCGGTCGAACGCCGCGAAGCAATCGGCGACAGCGTGCGCCCGATCCAGCGCCGAAGGAAATTCCGCGAGCTGCACATTCCACAATTCGCAGCACACCTCCAGCCGCGGAATGTTGGTTGCGGGGATCCCATGGGCACCGGCGGTCAACGCCGCGATATCTGCGGGCAGGTGGTGCCAACGCGACCGGACACCATGCCGGTGAAAGACCTTGCTCAAAAATGCCGCATGGATCTCCGGATCTGCGCCGCCGAGCGTGTTTCCAGCCAACACATCACTGAGCGCCGCGAGCTCCGTTCCAATGGTCAACGCGTCATGCTGCGCCTTTTCCACCAGCCGTCGACGGTGGTATCCGCTGAGCTGCAGGAATGTTGAATCCGCCCGTTCGAGCTGTGCCGATGTCAAAGGCAGCGCGAGATCCCACACCCTCCCGGATGCACCGTCGATCGCGGCGAGCTCGAAGGCCTCGTGAGCCTCGAACGACGGCCCCGTGGTGTGGACGTCAACAACGACGAGCTGCCGGCCCCTCATCCCCGCAACTCCCCCTGCCACACCGAATCGATACACGGCACACCCACGCCGGCAGTATCGACGTCGAATTCGGTCATCACCGCGGCGAACCTGTCCACGACGTGTCCTACGGCGTCCCCGCTTCCGTCGACGTTCACATCTCCACCGCTCTTGTCTCGCATGATCATTCACCCCCACCGATAGGCCAAGGCCCCTGTTGGCTGTCTCTGTCGATGCACACTAGCGTCAGGACCGGACACCACGAACAGCTCGAATTCTCATCCGCAGGCCAACGGGTCTGCCGTTCAAACGGTTGTCAGCCCTAACTACCAGTGACATCGCCCCCCAACACGAGGACCATCAGAAGCGGCCTGGCCGCAACGACCAGCTCAGCGGGTTCGCGGTTGCACCTCAGGTATCTCCACCCGTCGATTTGAGTCAAGGACGACGAGTTACAGCGGGGGCATGTGCCTGCTGCGACGAACACTCGTGGAGGTTCAGATGGGCGAAATAAAATGCCGACCGTTAATCCTGATCAGGGGGTTCGGCGGCGTCGATGTCGCTGATGATCAGCGTAGTGCGTATCAGGGATACAACGACGGCACGGTCTACCCCACCAAGCGTGGTGACAACTACATCTACGAGGGCTTCCTGCTCCGCGCACTGAAAGCGAAGAGGTACCGCTACACAGACGCGACCAACGTTGTGGGCTACTACGCGCAGAATGTCGAAGGACCCGCCGACACGGGCGAATACGACCCCTCTGATGTAGGCGGCAGCGTTGTCATCGATCCGCGCACGGCCGCGCGCGTTCTCAACGAGGCCACTTCCGGGACGATATGGGTGTACCGATTTTACGACCTCTCGCCGCGGACCCTGGCCCGATACGCGGAAGGGCTGGTCCGCCTCATTTCCCTGATCGAACGGTCGTCAGAACAGCACAACCAGACATTCGACGGCGTCGACGTCATCGCCCGACTAGTAACTTGGGCTTCATCGCCGACCACGAATGGAGCGCTGCCCATAATCGCACTCTCTCGATCCTGCATCCGAACCACGCGCGCCGCACCCACAGTTGTCACGACCACGCAGACCCGTTATACGCTCACTTAGCTGTCTTCCATACATTTTTGCGAGAGGGTTTCTTCACTGTGGCCAAGCTAGAAACGATTCAATTGGTCGACGACATCGACGGATCGGTCATCGACGACTCCGGTGAAACGATCGAGTTCGCGGTCCAGGGCGTCGAGTACGTGATCGACTTGAAAGCAAAGAACGCCAGCGAGTTTCACAGAAAGCTCGACTACTACATCAAGCACGCCGCGCGGGTTGGCGGACGCAAACGTAAACCCTTCCCCGCAACCGCGTCGACGCCTTCGACAGCCGGGACACCGGCCAAGCGTGACCCGGCGCAGACTCGCGCAATTCGGCAGTGGGCGGCGGACAACGGTCACGAGATCGGCGATCGAGGCCGCATCCCCACCGACATCGAAGAGGCGTACAACGCCGCACACTGACAGCCCAGGAAACTCACCTGGCACGTCATCGAACGCCGGATCACCGACGCGCTCCGAACGATGTTGGTCACCGGCTCGACTACCCGAAAGGGCGATTCGGATGTGCGCACGATCGGCTCTGCGATCAGCGGGTGCAGCGGCGATACCCAGTCTGCTGCCGACTGACGTAACAGGCCCAAGGCAAAGACCGCGTCCGGTGTCCGGGCGACCACCCCTGAAGGGCTCACACACATCTCTCGTACGCCGACACCGGTGCCCCACGACAACGTGAGCTGGCCCGGCTCGTCGCCCACTACCGGCCGCGGGTAACCGGCGGAGATCAAGGCTTCCCGGAGTCCCCGCCACCGCTGTTCATACCGCCACTGCACCGGCAGCCGCGATCACGGGCCCCGTCAACCGCAGGACGGTGTCGAGATCGCCGCCGTCACCGAAGCCCCCCGGCCCGGCGGTGGTCGTCACGCCGCACACGATGGCCATGACAGCATCGGCAGTGTCCACCGATATCGTCGGCAGCCTGCCGTTGCTGGTCAGAAGGGCCAGGACCGCGGCCCTGAGAGGGTGGTAGGTCGCGGCCCGTGCGACGTCCTCGTAGTGGAGGTCGGTCCACAACACCGCTGCTGCCCTCAGAGACCAATACCGTTTCGCATGAGTGAAGTAGCCGCCGAGCAAGTCCTGAACATCGGCCACAGTGTCTCCTGTAGACGGGCGATGCGCCCGGAGGAACTCGCATTGTCGAGCAGCCTGGTCGACCACTGCATGAACAACAGCGTCCTTCGATGGGAAGTGGAAGTACATGCCCCCTTTGGTCACCCCTGCAGCCTGTATCAGGTCGTTGACCGTGACGCCGCTTCCCCCACATGCGATGGTTCGAGCCGCACCGGTAATCAACGCGTCACGGGTCCGTTGCGCACGTTTCTGCGGAGGACGCGCGCGATGCTCGGCATTCTCCCGCTCCGAAACCTTCTGATCGGCAACCGTCATGTCACACTCTCTCCGGTCCATCGCCACATAGGACTGCCTTCTACTCCGATTCGCACGCGCGGATCCGACCATCTGTCGGCGACCGAAGCACTACCGTCCCTAGGCGAGGAATTTCGCCATTCCAAAGTCGATCGGCTCCAACAGTCCACGATTATGCCTGCGGAGGTGGACACTTCGAGCACCGGCAAATATTCGGGAGTCGGAACATCTGCTGCCGCGTGAGGCGCAATAGGTACGGAAAAATCTCTCCTTTTTCACCACTCACGTTGCGTCAACCGACCCCAAGTTCTGGATCCGAATACTGTTACGAAATGGATATCAGTGGTGTGGCCTCGATTATCGGAGCTCTCGGTATCGGATCCTTTGCGGGCCAGTACCTGATCGGCAGTCAGCAACGCCGTCAACTGCGTAGCGAGGTTCTCCGGCACTTGGCGAGCACCGAACGCACCCGATGGGCAGGGTCGTCGTCCACTGATCCGTCGTTTCAGCACTTCAAGGACAGTGTCCGCGAGCTTGAGACGGCCGCGATCATTGCACGGGTTCCGCGACGGCCACTGCGTTTGTACATCCAACTGGCCACTGTGGCGCGCCTGACGAGCGACGACGACGTAAAGCAGAAAGACGGTCAGGAAGAAGCCGGGGGAATCAACACTGCGCTGGGGCGATGTGTGCGCTTGTCAGCAGCGCAGCTCAGTCGACTGATGTGGTCGCCGTGGCTCGCCAGAGCAGGCATGAAGCGACGGGTAAACGCGATCGAACGAGAAGCTCAAGGCCTCGACGCTGAGGTCCTCGATGCGGTGGACAGGGCCAAGCAGTTTCACACCTACTACTGAAGCTGCAAAGGGGTTGGTAAACCCGAATTGCAGTTCAGGCGATGCATTTTGCGAACTACCTACGCCGGTAGTCGTGTCCTAGCCTGCAGCGATCGCAGCGACGACGTGAGCTGCGGCGATGGTCTCACTTACTGCAGAACACGCTCGTACCAACGCATCCTGCAATACGACCAGCTCCCGGCGGACACTGCGACCGGCCCCGTAGTGGTCGAAGAGATGCTGGAGGGCGTCAGCGTCGATGACGTCGACCGCGCCGAGATTCGGATTTCCCGCGGCCTGGCGGGCCCGCCTACCGATGATCGACCCCAGCGCGGCTGAATTAGCTAAGGCGGGCAGGGTGATTCGCGTGTTCAGGTATTCGCGAGCCTGTTTGTAGTGGGGGCTGTCGATGTAGTCGTTATGGACGGCGACGACACATGCTGCCGGAAGTCGCTCGGCGATCATCCTCAGAGTCAAGCCGAAGAACATTGCGATCCGCGGCTCCGGATCGACGCCGATACCTGGACGACGTATCCACTGGTCCGTGTCATCGAGCACGAGCGTCGGAATCAAGCCACTGCGCGAAATCAGTTCCAGGACCCTGATGGCCTGATCCACGACATCCTCACCTTGCGATGGTTCGTTCACCACGCTGCCGAGCTCGATCGCGAGATTGCCGGCCAACCATGGGAGACCAACCGAGAATTTGACCGGTCGATGTGGGGAACCTCCACGCATTTCCCGAGCAATCTTCTGGACTGCCCGGTTCTCGTCGAGCTGTTTGGCGATGGTGTTGACCAACAGACGCGGGAATTCAGCCGGATCGGAGACGAGGGAGTCGGTCTGAAATCCCATCCTGATCCTCAGTGCTGCAACGTTTTCGGAGTGAAGAGCGTCCATCACGTACTCGGTGATCGAGGACTTACCCGAGCCACTGGCACCGATCAGAGCCACACGCTCACGCCGCCGAACAGCGTCCATGAAGCGCTGCTCGTAGTCACCACTCACGGGGCCAGTGAGGACGTCGAACGGCACATGGACCTGCCACATACGATCCGGATCCGGCGACGGGTCGAAGGCCTTCGAGTCCCGCAATTGACGCAGTAGGGCGTCACTCATTTCTGGTCCTCCGGATCAGCGTGTTCGGTCCGCAGCCATTCCGCCGGCGGAGTCAACTCGTACACCCGCCGCGGCCGCCCGGGACCTGACGAGACTTCGCTGCTCCGGACCAGCCCCTTCTCGTAAAGTTGCTTGAAGACTTGTACAGCACGAGGACGCGTCCACCCCAACGCGGCCAGCAAGTCTTCATCCGATGCGCTGACCGGGCCCCGCACCTTCATTTCGGCCGCCAGCATCGACGCTGGGCGACCCAAAGCCCAGAGCGCATTGTCTCTATCGGCGAGGGCCAGGTAGTTGTCCTCGTACGACCCGGGGTCCTGCAGGAATCCCCGCAGAGCACTTACCAGATCTCGGGGGTTTCGCCCTACCGCATCAGCGAGGGTGCTGGCTTGCGGTTCCATGTCGATTCCCGCGCGGCGAGTGATCAACTTGATGCTTTCCGTTCTCGAGAGCGGGGGTACGTCGACGATCTTCTCGAAGAATGCATCTGCAGGCGGAGTCAGGAGACCTTGACGGTCACTTTCACGCACCGACACCGCCCACAGGTATCCCGTCGCCCACACCTCATCGCGGTACCGCCCGAACAGTGCGTGCCCGGCCGATGCGGTGACGTCGTCGACGATGATCACCGGATACAGCCGCGTCCCAAGCGGAGCAGTGCCGTCGTCGCTTTCTGCTGCCCACCTCCGAAGCGTGGCGTCGATGAACTGCAGGCGAAAGTCACTCAATCGCCGCAGCAAGACGTCGGGCCCGTCACTGTCGACTGCCGGTTCGCCGGTGACCTGTTCTACGACGCGGGCGAGCACGTCACGGCCGTCCGAGATCCCCTCGACCCGAACGAAGCTCATCGGGAAGTCGCCTTCGCGGCGGGCACCGGTGAACGGCTCTCGGCTGTCGAGCTGCAGCTGTCTAAGCAGCGACGTTCGGCCTGTGCCGCGGTCCCCCGTCACCAGAACGTTGAGCTCAGCGTTCAATCCGTCCCATATCGCGGCGAGTTCGTCTCGCCGGCCGACGAACAGTTCGGCGTCGACGGAATTGTCGAGCAGAGGACGTGCGCTGATCTTCATGAGACTTACAGTACTTACTGTAAGTTTCGTTAGCAATACCTTGCGGGCGGTTGACCACGATCGCTACAACAGATCTGGTACGTCCAAGATCGCGACACCAGTTTCTTCACGCCACCGCTCCAGCAGGTCCGCTCGCTCAGACAGGGTGACCGTGGCCTGGACGGTATGACGATGCTCCTCGCCTGCCACCCCCGCTTGCCCGAACAGTGCAATGCACCGCCGGGCATGTTCGAGGTCGTGGCGGGCCCAGTACCGCAGACCCTCGAACCCGGCCTCCCGTAACGCGGCCGCCCACCGCTGCGTCAGCGGATAGTCGGCGGTAGTAAAGATTTCTGCCGTGACTCCGAGCGCGACACCGGTGTTCGCAGTCAGATCAGCGAGCCTGATATCAGCATCCAACGTGATCGTCGACGCTGCACGCGCATCGACCTCGTATCTCGGCACGACCTGTTGGCCACCGAAAATCTCCAGGAGAGTGACCACTTCGTCTTCGGCCAGGTAGCAAGTCCCATCAGGGGCTTCGAGGTCGAACCTGCCGCCGCCATTCGATGAGTACCACCACGGTCCCAGACTGGCCTGATGCGATCGAAACAGCTCGGCCCCAGCCGGGTAGACGCACGACGGAAATCGCTCCGCCAATTCACCGACGGGCTTGGGCTCGAACAGATGAACGACGGCGCGTTCAGCGCTCACGCCGCAAGCCGACTGACCGCAGCCCGGGCAGCGCGAGCAGCCGTAGGAACGTCCCCGTCGAGAAGTGCTTGCCGAGGTGTACGGCCGTCGAGCTCTGGCTGTTCGGTAGTCAGCCACGCGACCGCCAACCATCCACGCGGGTCCTGCCCCGCCCACACACGCAGCACCTCTTGGATGCCGAGAATCGGCTTCGCCGGTTGGGCATCGGTGAAGCCTGCGGCGGCGTAGCCGTATTTGCCGTTGCTGCCGGTCAACCGAAGAACGCGGTTCTCTTTCACAGCCTTGCTCAAGGCAGCACGCGTCCAACCCGCAACGTCGAGGGCCTGACTGGGGGTCAAGATTTCCCCTACGTGCTCACTCCACGCGCGACGCGCCTTGAGGCCGTTGACGATGCCGCCGAGGCCCGCTATTGCATACGCCAGATCACGCTCGTCCGGCGCGCCACTGGCCTCGACCAGCCGGTGCGCCATGACCTCGAAATCCTTCTCGACAGTGGACATACCCTGATCATCCCCGGCTGTTCGCGTCATGTCAACCATGTCAACCTGAATACAGGGATGTGATCGTTAGCGTGCGGGAAGTGTCGTACCTGGCCGGTACGGTCGGGACGCGAAACTCCTGCGACGGGGCAGAGAGTCGAGGTGGGTTGGGAGCGTCTAAATGTCACCGGTGAGCAAGAAACGCAAGGGTGCAGGCAAGGGGTCAGGGCGATCGCGTAGCGGTCCGGGAGCCGCTGCATTGCCAGAATGGGCGCAGCGGGCCGGGTACGTCACACCACCGGTAGCGGGGATCCGTCCCCCTGCGAATCCTGGCGTGACTGCACCGGCAGAAGTGCAGATCATCGACCGGCATTGCCAGATTTGGCAGGCCTACACCGAGGGCGGTTTTTCCGGCACCTGCATTGCTGCGGTGCGTTGCCTGATTCCGGCATTGCGTGACTACGGGATCGAGGCTGAGCCGTTGGTCGTGTACGGGCAGGTGGCGTGGTCGGACGAGCAGTGGGTGGAGCTGGGAAGCCGCACACCGAAATGGGAGTCGGACACATGGTGGACAGGACACCTAGTGTTGTGGATTCCGGCAATGGGCCGGATTGTCGATCCGACCGTCTACCAAGCAAACCGGCGCGGAATGCCGACAACGATCACTCGGGCTCTGGTCTTCTCGATCGGTTCACTAGATCTGATGGAGACAGCGGGAGTGAACAAGGATGGTGCCCTGGTGCAGTACGAACGAGTCATCGGCGCGGACATGAGTTGGTTCGATCGCGATCACGCCGATCGCGAGGCGATCGAAGATGCCCTCCGAATTCTGCGAAGCGCAGTATCCGACTCACTCGGCAGCAAGGCGGACCGAAAATCTGGTTGGATGGAGACCGCGACCCACCCACCATTGGTGGAAGCCTTACGCCTACGAGGCTTGATCTCCGCAACATAATCCGGTAGCTACGCAATCTTCTCAGCGGTAGGCATCTGACCGGTGTGAGATCGCGGTGACCTGCACGATGCGCTGCCCGGCGTCGATCAGATAGAGAACCCGGTAGGTGCCTCTGCGGGCGCTGTAGGCGGGCGAAAGCGGCGGGGCCAGGGGCTTCCCGACCCGCTGCGGATTCTCCAGCAATGCTCCGGTGATGAACTCGTACACCGCAGCGGCGACCTTCTCGGGAAGAGTGTGACTGATAGCGCGAGACGCTGATCGAGCAATCACAAGCCGATACGGCGCTTCAGGCTCACTCACGCGCGGGTAGACCGGCCAGCGACCCGCATGACCTCGGCCAACTCCTTCGCATCGAGACTGTCACCCTCAGGCAGCTCCGCCACGCCCCGAAGATGAGATGTCAGCAGTTCCTGATCCGATAGCACTGCAATGGTCTCCTGCAGCGCATCGAAATCGTCGGCAGCGAGCAACACAGCAGCCCGGTGCCCATTACGGGTGATCTCATACCGGGCGTGGGTTTGTTCTGCATCGTCCACAATCTTGGACAGACGCGCACGCGCATCCGCGACCGGCAAAGTAGTCATGTACATAATTAGAGCGCAAATAGTGCGAGGGTGCAATTGCCGTTCGACGCGACACAGCACTAACTGGTGACCAAAACCCGAAGTTCGCCCATCCGACTTCAGTGCGCGCGGTCAGCGGCGTGGGAATTTCACCACCGCTCTCGGACTCGCTGCAGCCGCCCGAACATGCCGTAGGTCCTAAGATGCATCGTCGAACGGCCCGAATGCCGCTTCGTCCCAATGCCGTTCGAGCGCCGCGTTCCATTCGTCGATATCCGACGCGGAGAACAGATGCATGTTGTGTTCGGTGAGCAAGAACCCGGTGTCGCGCCATGCTTGGAAGTAGGCGGGGTTCTCCCCTGCTTCGCGGGCCTTGTCGATCAGGGAGTCCACGTCCGCCAACAAGTTCTCCTCACTGATCTCCTGCGGCGTGTCAGCAGCTGGGTCGAAGAACAATGGATCGTTCGGCCCGAGATCTCGGCCGAACTTGTCCCGAAACGCCTGTCGCTGCTCTTCGAGAGAGTCGTTGAGCTCCGCACCACCCACCATGTCCTTGCTCCACGACAGAGTGCGCCCACCGTCGGCGTTGGTGCGCCGTTGCACGAACGAGGGATCACCGCTGCGCTCGAGCACCAGCGCAGCGTGCTGCTCACGTGAGACCCCTTGCTGTGCAAGTCGCTTTCGACGTTGCTGGACCTTGCGGGCGCGTTTGTCGCCGGCGGAGGTACGTTTCGATGTCATACCTCCACCGTCTCAGAGATTCTCCAGAACATCCGGTATTCGGCCGATTGCTAACCTTCACGCTATGAGCGCAATCAATCCGAGGGTGGCGTTCGCTGTACCGATGTTTCTCGAAGCGCTGGCCTTGATCGAGTTGGGCCAGCCTCAGCCCGCTGAAGTCCTGGAACATCCGAAGATGATGGCTACCACGATGCTTACTCTGCTCAGTCATGGCGACGACGCGATCTTGGATCTGGGAGATCTTGCGCTCGCGTCGCTTGCCAGGGCTGCGATCGCGCTCTGCGATGCTCCGACTGAATCGGGTGCTGTGGCGACCTACCAACACGCGTTAGACGCGTGGGGTGAGATCAATGCGAACCCATGATCAGAGCGAGACTGGAACAAAATGACCGGCACCATCACACTTGCGGGGGCGTCCTTCGGAACAGCTCGGACAAGCCCTGCAGAGCCATCGTAACCCGATCTACGATTGTCTCGAATTGTTTGTCCGGCTGAAGAGAATTCAGTCCTGCGGCCGACAGCGCAGTCGTAAATTTCGTGCCCTTCATGTGGGCCGAGCCTGCCGATCGGATTCCCTGAAGCTGGCGTAGGGGTCCGACGAGACCATTCGGGTCGGCACCCAAGTTCTCGACGAGTAGCTGTAGGCAGGCAAGCGAAGGACTATTCGTGTCCGCGCCCGAGGACTCTCGAAGAGTCTTGACATCGAGTGCATCCACGATCCCTTTCGACAGAACCATGACACCGTTGTCGCTTTGGCCTTCGGTTGGATTGGTACACAATGCCAAGGCATCGAACGCACGGAGGTCAGCCGGGCCGAGTTGCTTGTACAACGACTCACCGAAGTAGCCAGTGAACGCCTCGATGAGTTCTGCCTTAGCTCGTCTCAGCCGAGCAGGGTCAGGGCGTTCGTCCTCTACCCACTGGCCCGCTAGGTCCCGCACGCTACGTGTGATGGTTATTCCACCGTTCGGCGGGACGTTGTGTGTGAGCCAGTGCTCTCGCTCGGTCTCGGGTAGCCGGATGAGGTGTCCCAGCCACACCTGGACGAGGTTGGCACCGTTGATGTCGACATCGATGGCCCACCGACCGTGGCACGAGACATCGGTCCGCAGCACCGTGTAGCGGTCTGGGTTGTCGCGGTATCGGGTCAGAACATCCGTGTCGAAGAAGACTGGGGTGAGGTAGTTCGCTTCATCGCGCTCGCAACTCAAACGAACCTCGTCGCCGGTCGAGGGGTCGATGTCAACGATGAACGATTGAAACCGCTCAGGCCTTTGCAGATCGTCGGGGTGCTCGCCAGCGGACGCGAACGGCAAAACTGCCTGTTTCCCAACCAACTGCGCTACGAAACCAGGCCCCCGATACGCGTCCCACGCCGTGTAGGCGAACGCTGCGTCTTTGGTGCGAATCTCAAGGTCGATCCGAGCTTCATGCACGCTGTCGTCAGCCCGAGAATGGGCGTGCTGGATCACCAGGCTCATGCTCCGGGCCGCGAGATACTTTCGGAGGTGCCGTGCATTGACTCGAACCTCGTATTCACCAGGATTCGGTCTGACGATCTCGACGACCTCCTCATCGCGGCCCGCGTGATTAGTTCGATACATTGTCTCGTTCGATCGCGTGATCAGGCCCAACCACCATACGAACGACGGCGTGAATTCGATAACGGGTTCTGTGGTTGCCGATGGCACCCAGGACACGTTGACGAACAGATGAAGGTCGTAGCCATCAGGGTTGGAGGTCAAGCCGTCGCGGAAGGCCGGGAGGCGATCAGAGCTGTAACTGGGCTCGCCGAGGTCGTTGATGGACCAATCGGTAGTGGCGAGGAATTTGCGCTGGTCCGATGTCGCCACCAGAAGAGGTTGAAGCGAGCTGTACTTGATTCCGCTCCCTCGATTCCGTAGAACCGAGATCCACTCGGTCGGCTCCGCCTGGATCTCCGAGAGGTAGCTCCTCAGCTGGAGAATCGTGGGCAAAGCCTCATAGCGCTCAAGTGAGCCGGAATTCGGCAGTGGATCGGTCAGCACCCCCTTGATCGTACGGAGGGCAGGCGACCGGGCTGAGAGTCGACTTAGAATGGGCCACCCGTGCTCGCCCGGATGACTAGGGCTGAGCTGCGACATCCAGTCTCGCCAGCGGGAAAATCATGGTCCGCGGCGACTCCGCCTACGGCAACAGCCGCGTCGTACGCGCCTGCATCAAGTTCTCGTTCGTACTGATCAAGAACCGAATCGTCCAACGAGCGATCGCCTCCATCCCTGACACCGCGTGGACGCCCGTGCGCTACCCGGGAGCGGTCCGCGACCCCGACACCGACGGCTGGATCTCCGACGCCGAGGTCGCCGAAACATCGTTCACCGCTTTCTCTTCCACCGCGTATCCTGTTTCTGCACGGTTGATCGTGCGGCGGGTCAAAGACGCCCGCTACCGCGATGCATTGTTTCCGGTGTGGCGGTATCACCCGTTTTTTACCAACAGCACCCTGCCGACGACGACCGCAGATGTCGTCCACCGTGCACACGCGGTCATCGAGACTGTGTTCTCGGATCTGATCGACGGACCGCTCGCGCACATGCCGTCAGGATCGTTTGGCGCGAGCTCTGCCTGGGTGCAGTGCGCAGCGATCGCCCACAACCTGCTGCGCGCCGCCGGAACCGTCTCCGGCGGGCGTCACGCGAAAGCTCGCGGAATAACGCTACGGCGCAAATCGTCAACATTGCCGCGCGTTTCGTGCGGCCACAACGCACACCCACACTGCACCTGCCGCGACACTGGCCGTGGCTCGATGCGTGGCTTCAATTATGGCGCAACATCATTGGCATCAGCCCACCCACACCCGCCTGATCCTCACCCGACCCGCCGACTCGGCCCGAGCAACGACAATCGTGGAAATGCTGGGTAGACCAGCGGACGAAACACGCCCAACCAGTCCCGACCCCACAATTCGGTCATCGACCACAGTGGGTCACCTCAGTCCGTGGATCGAGGGTAAGTAAATGTGATCCTTGCCACTTTCGGAAAATCATGCGACTGTATGAGGCAATCGCCGTTCCCCTGCAGACAGTGTGATGACGGGAAGTGTGCAGTGACCAGTACCGAGTTCGGACGCAGTTTGAACAAGGATTCCGGCCCCACCAACCAGCCACCTCCAGCCAGCGACGCATCCACGTTGAACGTCGCCTTGTACCCGTACACGCCCGAACCGAAATGGTTCGAGTCCACCATCAGAGCCGCGTGGCACAGCGTCCAACCGGATGTCGCTCTCAATTTCGTCTACACCTACGACTGTTACAAAGGCGATCCGCCGTCCACTGTGGACGTTTTTGCCTACGACTGCATCTTCGCTGATCACATGCGTCAGTTCTGTGTCGAGTTCGATATCGACGGCACCGCAGACTTTTACCCGTGGTCTCTCGCATCGCTGAAAACGGAATCCTCGGAGTATCAAGGAATACCGTATTTAGGGTGCATGCAAATTTTGATTCGCCGTCTCACTGACGCAGCACTGGGTGCGCCGGGGATGACTGTCGAAGAATTACACAAAATCCTCGGCGACGGGGATCCGAAAGCAGTCTGGCCCGCGCAGGGTCAAGGCATGCTGTTGGATTTTACTGGGGGAACGACCGTCGCGTGCATGTACGAGCAGGCCGTCATGGAGGAGTCGGGCCAGTTTCCGCTCACTCCCGCCCTTCCCCCCTGTCCAGGACTCGATCAGCAAGGCCTCGCCGACATGCAGGTGCTGCGAAACATCGCCGGGTACGCCCAGGCGACATATCCCGACTCGGGCTACGACCGAATCACGAAATGGAACCAGCGGATCGGTCGAGCCTTCGTAGGCTTGACCGAAATCTTCCACTTCATCGACAACGTCGACGCCTCGACCTATTCAGTCATGCCGCTGAGCTCCGAACCTATCGAAAAAGTGGGGATACCGCTTTATACCGACGCACTTTCCGTCAATGTGGCCATCGCCCAGGAAAAGCGAGCAACGGCTATCCAGCTCGTGAAGTTGATTGCATCGACCAACGTGATGCTCGAGTGCATGTCCCCAACAGGAAAGAAACCGCAATACCTGGTGCCCACCCGGCAATCGCTGATGAATCAGCTCCTGGCCCGGCAACCCAATTCGGCGGTGTACAACATCATGCGCAACATCATTTCCAACGACATGGCCCATCCATTTCGACTTGGGGCCGATTCCCGTACCTGGCTCGACTCGACCAAAGGCTGCATCAAAACTGAAATCCTCGGGCCACCCCCCGCTGGCGTTGCGGAGCATGTCGGCGAAGACAGCGCCGTGTTCAACGACCCCGCGTACGCTTCCACACCTGCAGGGCTACTTCGCCGCCCGTGACAGGAGTCCGTCGCAAAGTCGTAAGCAATGGCTGGTTGTGCCACGTTTGGTCCTCGCCGTTCGGACACGCGGCAATGGAGTATCGCTATGAGATCCATACATGCGGTCCGGTTGCCCACACCACCGCTGTCTGAGTGTCGCGGGGTTTGCGTCGAAATTCGTCGAACACCGTGCAAGCTTTTGGCTAAGGGATTACCCTGCCGAGTTTCACCCGATGCTCGACTACTACATCGAGCACTCGACGCGGGTCGGTGGCCGCATCGTAAGCCCTCCCCCGCTGCTGCATCGATCACCACAGCTGCCCAGGTAACGGCCAAGCGTGATCGGGAGCAGACACAGTCGACGCTGCAGATCGGCGACCTGGACGAACACGTTTGGCACCGTCTGCTAGCCCAATTTTGGATCATCTACGACACAGCGCAAAGGCGTGCGCGCGAAATTAGTGCTCGCGGCGGACAGCGGACCGCACATTTTGAGGTGCAGCCCCCGCAGTGATGCTGCGGATAGCTCTCTCGTTGGGTGCTGCCCGAACAATGGTGCGATCACCCGCAGCCGATGTCGGGACCACCACCACAGGGCGCGCGCTGGCACGTGGAGCCGACGACCCCGCCGGCGGATTCTGATCTTTCGAGGCCGTCACGCCGACGCCCCCTGCTGCTTCTCTATCTGGCGTCGCACTTCGTCGATCGTGCGGGAACTGCCCTCGTAGTTGCCCACCAGCCGAGGATTGGGACGCAAGGCCACCTTGCGACGCCGCGACGCCGTCGCCGGGCTCGCCGAGCCCACCGGTCGATCAGGTTTCTGCTGCTCGTTCACCGTAGCCATGATGTCCTCCTACATCCGAATGATAGCCGTCACGAGCAACACCAGCACAGATCCAGCCAACAGACCCGTCGTGATCCGCAACCGCATCAGCTTGCTCCGAAGCCGCATCTCTGTCACCTGATAAATCGACACCAGTGTCGACGCGATCTCGAACCGGCCCGTCGTCTCATCGACTGTCGAATACTCCTCCAACACCACTTCCGGATTGAGCCCCGACGCGGTATTGGGTGCAATCACGAATGCCGCCATGATTGCCGCCGCACCGGCCAGGGCAGCACCCGCAACCTCCCACACACCGATCCCCGCGGGATTGCGCAACACGATCCCCACCAGAATGCCCGCGAATCCCAGCAGCACACCCCCGCGCTGATCGATGCTCGTCACTCGGCGTTCCTGAGAATCCAGCGTCCGTTCGATGCTCGCGTGCACCATCTCGATTGCCGCCGGATTCAGCTCGACACTCACCGGGTTGAGCTCGGACGCCATCTCTTCGCCAGCAGCGGAGTCCGGTGAAGCATTTTCGCGCCCACCCCGGTCGTTCGATTCCACTGCTAGCGCCCCCTTTTCGACATCAATTTCGGCTGCGCCGAACCTCGTCGGCCACACCGCACCCATCAGCCGGCGCACCATGACACTCACCGCAATATTGTCTCAGCACACCACCGGCAACGTGTGTGAACACCTCTCACTGCGTCCTGCGTCTTCGAGCGGATCGACGGAGCAGACGACGTCTCAGGTCATCAGGATCGGACATGATGTACATCAAGTACAGCAGCGGCAGGTACATCAGTGTCGCCGGCAGCCGGCCGTTGTGTTGCGCGAAAAGTCGGTCACGGACGGGATCAGGTTTGTCGAACCCGTGTGTAGTGTTCCTGCGCAAACGCATGAACTGACTCACTGCGTCATCGAGTGACAGGGATTTGTCCGCTCCACCGGGCAGCTTCAGAATTACCTTCTCCGACCTACGGTAATTCTTGATGAAGAACCCGTCCCCCACTTCGGTCAACGCTTCCACACCAAAAGCCGCGTACGGAAGCAGGACGGACTGAACATCAGCAGGCATACGTTCTCGAACTTGCTGCAGCGCTTTCGCCGCAACCGAGGGCTTGCACAGTGCCGTGAGATCCCATGAAAGCCAGGTCGCCTCGATCAGGTCCATTGCTGACCACATCAGAACTCCGGCTGCGTAGTCGTCGTGCAGCGATAGCAGCGTCGAGGTAACTCGTTGCAGAAGATCCGCAAATTCCATCAACCGGTTCTGCTGCGCATAGGGGAGGTAGTCACCGTCAGCATCTGCGAACAGGCATGGGTTCAGGAGATGCCCGAGAACAGAGTTCATCTGAGCAACCCACCAAGCGACGGCCGCACCCCACGCCTCCGGTGCCGGCGGCTCCTGCCGCTGGGGAAGGCGACCCACTGGTGATCGGGGAAGTACCTGATGCGCTTCGTACGGAACAGGAGACCTCCCGACAATATCTGTGCCGAGAGTGAAAATCACCGCACCCGACACCCTGTTCGCTTGAAACGCCCATACCCATGGAGACCGTGCGGCCAACAACGGACCGAGATGGCTCGCGGGAATCAAGACACTGCTCAGGATCGACGATCCCGACGCGAAAATGGTCTCATCGACGTCGATCGGCCCGCGTCGTATGTCGTCGAGAAGTTCGGGGTCCTGATTCAGACGTAACACGAAACCAGGAAACCTGATCCGACGGTGCGTGGCGTTGCCATAGCGAACAACGTGGACAGCATGCCGGTCGAACGGATGCTCGTCATCGTCGTCCGAAGTTCCGGCCAACTCCCTACTCGCGTCCTGTACTGCCGCGGACAAGGCTCGATCGCTGGCGGTGATGACAGGTAGCTGGAGTCCGTACAGGAACGATCCCACCGCACCCGCGCTCATCTGTCTGATCGCGCGAAGGCGCTCCTCAACGACTCGCCCATGGTCCAGCCTGGAGACGTAAGGGTCTTGCGGGAGGTCGACGAGCTCGTCATCGACGTCCGCTTCCGAACCCGACAGGGTGCGAACGGTCATAAAATCGACACAGTCCATGCTGGCAGCCGGCTCGGTTAACGCCCACACATCGGGCGCGGACGTGTGGGCGACCTCGAACCCCAACTCTTCCAGGTAGGCCTGCACTTGCCCCCCAGCCAATTCCGGTGGCATCGTGACGTTGACAGTCAACCGTTCAGGCATTCCACCAGCCTACAAACCGGTAAGCCTGGAGTGACTCAATTTCGCACCCGAGGAGCGGGGGCGCACGGCTCTAATTTGTGACCAGGACCTGCAGTTCACCAATCCGAACTTCAGTACGCGAAGTCAGCGGCGTGGGTATGACTCCACCGACCGTCCCGTTGGGTGTCGTCGCTGTCCACGTGACGAGCCAATTCGATGTCGCGGAGACCTTGAATGTCCCACCGGGCTCGGTAGTGGACGTCTTGTGATAAACGATATTGCCGCACGTCGGACTTGGAAGCCCTTGTGCAACATCGGTATACGGCGTGAAGGGCAGTAACGCACCTGGGCACACCGACGGCACGGATCCGTCCCCCCAATTGACGACCACGGACGTATTGACCCCTGTAGCAGAAACTATGACACCCGGTCCTGCTGCAGTTCTGGTCACGGGGCCGACTGTCGATTCCCGTGGGTCAGCGACCCAGAACCAGCCGGGTAGACCAACCAGGCCGACAGCACCTGTGTTTGCGGGGTTCGGGGTGATGCCTATTCCGGGCGGATCCAACTGCATTGCCGTAACCGCTTGGCCGACAACGGTCATAACGTCGACCACCGGAGGCGTAGCCGGCACCCCAACGTCCGGAATTTGAACACACGGACCGGCCGCTTCGCAGGACCATGTTGTGCCGTCATCATTAACGACGTTCACTGCCATCGGGGCACCACTATCAGCATTTCGAACAAGCGTCATATTGGCGGCGTCAGTCGACGGAACGAACTCGAGCGGCGGTCCGGACGGCGCGGCGCTCCCACCACCTCCCCCGCCCACAGCAGCTGGCGCGGATCCAGTCGTTCCACCCCCTGACGGCACACTCGTGTACGTACCTTCGACCACAACTGTCGAACCACCCAAGCCTCCGCCGAAGGCACCGCCAGTTCCGGTGCCGATCCCCGGCTGCGCAAATACTGGGTTCGCGTTGAACACTCCAACTAGAAGCACTGATGCGATAACCCCAAGCGGCTTACGCATGACCCACCGCCCTTATGGATTCCAGTTGCCTACTTGCCAAACCGTCGATCATGGTGCGTCGCATGGGGTACCCGAAGAAGTCACTGCATCGGAAACAATGCGCCAGCCTGATGAATCTGGCCACGCCACGTTCTCCAGAGTCGGCTTGCCCAGCTCCCGCCGGACTCGGTCAGGAGGGAGCACACTCGTGCCGTCCGGACGGATCTGGTCATAGTTCGAGCTGTCGATGCAGACTCGCAATGTTGCCGACGCTTCTTCCTTAATTGGGTTCCCGTCAGCATCCTTTGGTGCCTGCAGTTCCGTCACGAATGCATCTGCGACAGTCGCAGCACCCGTGGAGACAATTCCTTGAGATCGGCGCAGGTTCACGTTTGCCTTCAACTGATCGAGGATCTTTCCACTCGCAACAGAGTCCAGCATGTTGATGTCTACAGCAGGATCGCTCTCGACCTTCGCGAGAACGGCGAAGAACTCATTCACCTTTGCTGTTGCCTGCTCGGTCGCCTGTTGTTCCGGGGACTTTTCGACGCCCTCTGGTCCCGTGAGGACCGGCTGCGTGGTGGTCGTTACGGGGGTCGCCTCAATGTCACCGCTCCCGCATGCGACGCTGATGCTTGCAGCGGCTGCTACTGCGAGGATTGCCGCGCCTGTGCGACGTCGTGTGCTGATCATCGTGGACCCCCTACGTTGTTCTGTGCGTTGTACTGCGATAACGATAATGGTGCGGCTGTTTGGACCGTAACGTGCTTACCGGACACTTCAGACACCTCGATTGACGCGACTGCTATCAACTGGCTATTGCTCCGATCCGGTAGAGGGCGTTGCCGCCATTGTGGAATTGCGCGAGGGCGCGCAAGAGTTCGTCGGTTTCGGGTTCTGGGTCGACATCGATGTCGGCGAGGTTCGCGAGCAGTTGGTCGATCAGCTCCTGGGTCTTGCTGATCTCGTCGCTCCCGTGGGTAGCGATGATCGCCAGTCTCCAGAGACCTTCTCGGAACGGTTCGACGGTGACGCCGCGGTTTGCGGTGGTGAGCGCGGCGGAAAGATCTCCGGTCTTTATTTGTCTGGTGGCGAGCTCTTCGAGGGCATCCGCGAGGGTCGAGATCATGTGCTGCTGTAGGTTTCGTGCCCACCCGTAACGGTCTGACCGTGTCCCGGCGAATGGTTGATCGTTTACCAGTTCTGCAGCCGTCCGCAATTCCGCATCGGTGGCGGCGGCCGGAGTGGTGTCGATCAGTTGTTGCCAGTAGTCCCAGTCCGATCGGACATCGGGGTGCAGTCGGTAGCCGGTGCGGCCGGTGCGGTCGCCGTGCTTCGGAAATGCCTGCTCACCGTTCTCTGTCTCTCCCAACCAATTTCGCAGTCTCGAGAGGTAGTTCTGGCGTCGTGTCGCCTTCTTTTTCGGCTGATCCTCCAGAGGGAGTTTGTCGAAATTGTCTGCAGGCCAGATCTTTTTGTCGATGGAGTCGTGTTTGATTCCCGGGTGGATGGAGAGAAGAGCGGCGATCTCGGTTAGGAGTACTTCACGGCCGTCCTTGGGTGGCTCCCCGGTCGGGGTGGTGACTGCTGGTTTCCCGAGAAGATGGAGCCAGAGATGTCCCGGGGCCGGTACGTCACCAGCGACAGGAGCGATGGGTGGGGCCTGGTCGTCGTACCTGATCGCTTCTGGGGATGTCCACTGCGCGGCGTCCGGGCTGTAGGTCGGAACGTTTGTGACGTCGGGGGCGGTCTCCGATGCGGTAGTTCCGTTCAGCAGCAGCTGGTCGGTGGGGTCGATCGTGGTGACGGAGTCGAGGAAGGTCTCAGCGCTTTCGGCGTCGGTGAGGTGTGCGTCGATTTCGGCTGCAGCCCAGGGGTCGTGCATGGACGACTCTGTGGGGATAGCTGGCTGTGTGGCGGTCGCGAGGTAGGCGGTAATGCCTTCATATTGGTCCGGCTCGAGAAATGCTGGCTGGAATGCGAAGCCGCCGTCGGTGTCTCGTTTGACAAGGCTTGCGGTGTTGCGGTCGACGATGTCGAGTGTCCACGCGGCCTGGGTGTTCTCGCTGGCGGTGCTGGCGGTGCTGGCGGCAGCGAACGCCACGCGCGGTGTGGCGGCCAGGATCTGATCGAGTGATTGCTGTTGGTCGGCCGTCAACTGACTCGCGATGAGAACTACTTCGGGGGCGGTCATTTCGCTTGTGTCGTAGATCGAACGGGCCGCTGCAATGCTGTCGATGTGTTGTTCGACGAGGGTGTCTTGGTCACGTTCGGCTTGTCGGGCGAGTCTGGCCAGCACTTCGCCTGGTTGGTCGGTGTGCTCGATTCGACCGTTGCCGAACAGTTCGGGGAGCTCCTGTCCGAAACCGATCAGCGTCAGGTGCAGATTGTCGGCGAGCGGGGATTCGACGAGTTCGAGGGCCAGGGCCTGGAGAGTGCCGCGGGCGTGCTCTGGTGAAGCTGAGACGCCGAGGTAGCCGAGTTCTTCCAGGTTGAGAAGAACTTGGGTTCGGTCGTCTGTGGAACCGAGTGTCACGAGCGTGGGGTACGGGCTGATTGTGGTGGGTGCTGGGGCGATCCGGACGTCGGCGGGGAGGGTCCAGGTGCCGGTCTCTGATCTGAGCCACTGGTCCGGCAGTACGGAGTCATCAAGGATTACTAGCTCCACCGCATCGGGACCGATGAATGCGCCGAGTAATGCCGGCAGTGCGTTGCCCTGTGTCCGAGCGTGTTCGGCGATAGTCCTCAGTGCTTCGTCGAGCCGCGTGAGGACGTTGTTGTCCGCTGCAGAATGAATCTGTTCTTCCACAACTGCTGCAGCGCCCCAGGTTTGAGGGAGGGTCTCGCCTCTGCGGCGATCGTGCTGTTGACGGTGCCGGCGCAGCCCGAAGGCCCCAGCCAGTCCGATGGCCGCTAGGGCTGAGATACCGAGCCACAATGTGCTGTTCTGATCCTCGGAGACATCGCTTGGCTGCGCAGTGGCGGCGATATATACCGGGTCTGTCGTCGATGTATTCAGTGGGATCTGGGTGGCTGGCTGAGTCGGGGCGGGAGCTGCAGCAGGACTGGGTGACGACGTCTGCGCTGGAGCAGGCATTTGAGCGGGTGCCGGCCCGGGTGCCACAACATCTGCGCCCGCGGACTCAGCAGCAGGTTCGGAAGCTGCCACCGGGGCGGGAGCCTCTGCTGGCTCAGGGGCGGCCACCGGAGCAGGCGCTGGCTCAGGAACCGCCGACGGGGCGGGGGCCTCTGCCTGCTCAGGGGCTGCTGGAGCAGGCGCTGGCTCAGGAGCCGCCGCTGTCGGAGCAGGTAGCTGTGACGAAGCGCTGTTGAGTTCGATGCCGAAAATCTTCGCAGCGGCGGCGGCAGCGGCCTGCGCTTCTGCCTGAGCCTGTTCGTCACCGCCCGGAACCATCTCCGCTTGTTCCGGAACGTCGGTGCCACCCAGGAGAGGTGCAGCGGAGGACAGTTCAGGCGCTGCTGCGGGGGCCGGTTCAGGAGCGGCAGCCGGAGCCGGTTCGGGAGCGGCAGCGACCGGGGCCGGTTCAGGAGCGACGGTCGGTTCGGGCACAGCAGCAGGTACAGGAGCGGCAGCAACCGGGGCCGGGTCGGGGGAAGCAACCGGACCCGGTTCGGGCGTGACGGTCTCGGCGGTTTGATCGTTGACGGTGAGCTGCTGGCCGACGTGGATGATTGTCGACGGTGCAGTTCCGTCGGCGTTGATGATTTCTTTGTAGCGGTGTCCGTCACCCAGATGTTGCTCGGCGATGCTCCAGAGACTGTCGCCTTCTCGAACTGTGTAGGCCCCGTCGACGGTTGTGGGTGCGGCGGCGGGGAGCTGAAGTTTCCATCCTGGTTGCAGCCATCCGTCGACGGTCAGGACGTCGGCGTTGAGTTGCTTGATCTCGGTGTATCGAAAGCCATCGCCAAGGTGGCGTTCTGCGAGTTTCCATAGGCTGTCGCCCTGCTGCACCGTGATGGTTTCCCCGTTGATGGGGCGGGCGGGGGCTTCTGCTGGATGCGGTTGGCTTTGTTGCGTTACTTGGATCGGTGCCGAGTGGGCAGGGGCGTCGAAGAGCGGTAGTGCTGTGGCGGTGAGGGGTTGGGCTGTGGCGGTGCCCGCTGTTACCAGCATGAGCGCTCCGCCTATGAGAACGGAGGCGCTTCGCTGCTGGAAGCCGAGGCCTCGGAGTTGAGGTGCTTTGATGCCGCGTAGTGCTGCGACGAGTTCGATGACGGTGCTGAAGGTGAAGGTGGCCCAGGCGAGCCAGCCGATCCAGGTCACGAATCCGAGGAAGAGTGATCCGTCGTCTTGGGTGGTCAGAGCTGTTTTGATCTGGTCGAGATCGGGCAGCGTCGTCGGTATTGGGTTGCCGCGGAATGTCCACAGTGCGAGCGGAATTCCGACGACGAGGACGAGTAGGACGATCAGGTAGAGCAAACCAGTCAAGCGCCGTCGGATGGTGGTCATGCGGGTGTCCTTTCCGATGGCTGCAGGGTGGCCGGGGTCGTGCAGCGTTGCGCCGCGAGCTGTCGAATCACGTCCTCCGTCTTCTCGTGGAGTTCTGCGACTCGTCTGCTCTGCGGTCGATTGGTCATGGTGTGCCGGGGATTCCGAGGTTGGTGCGGTTCAGGTTGACGGTGGCTGTTCCGATGATCTGCTGTGGCCCGACGCCGATCAAACCGAGGACACGGGGTTGGTAGGTCGTTGTGGTGGTGATCAGCAGTGTTGTCGGTCCGGTCTGCACGACGACGCCGGGGATTCCTGCTGCGGCAAGGTATTTGGTGGCTTTGGCTTGGGCTGTCAGCGGGTTGACGACGACGTTGGTACCGCGGACTGCGAGTGGTTCGATGATGGCTTGTCCTGCCCCGCGGGCTGCTTCTTCAGCGACTTGCTCGGCGCGCTGCTTGGCGTAAACTTTGCCGCCGCCGTCGACGACGAGACCCATCATGATCAGCAACGCCATGGCTGTGATGACGCTCCACATGGCGATGGTTCCGGCGTCGTTGTGCGCGTCTCGCCGTGTGCAGGCGGCCACCGCCCGGCGTAGTGCTTCGGTCATCAGGCGCGCTCCCGGTAGGTGTCGACGGGTGAAGTCGCGGTTGCTGTGATGGTCCGTGAGCCCATGACTTGCGGGAATCCGAGTGCGTCGAGGGAGATGACGCACGTGACGGTGGCCGAGACGGAAGCCGTGACGCCGGGGCGAGTTCTGAATCCGCCGAGGTCGGTGTTGACGTTGAGAGCGGAACAGGTGAGCCCTCGTGCTGCCAGGTCGTTTCGCGCGGCTGCTTGCGCATCGGGGGCTGCGGAGAACGCCGTTCGCGCGATGGAGGCGGTACGCGCGGCCTCGTTCGCGGCGTGGACTACTTTCTGGTGCGCTTGCGCGAGAACGCCGAAGGTGACGATCAGTGCGATCAGGAACAGTGTGGCGGGGGCGACGATGACAGTCTGCAGGGCCGATCCTCGGTCGTCGGCTCTGGCTGCGGCTGCCAGCTGGCGCAGTTTGTTCGCGGTGTTCATCTGGTTCCTGGGGCAGTGACTCGTTCAACGGGAAGCGTCTCGCTGACATTGATGTCGAGGGAGAAGAAGGGGATGAGGCGGATGGGTTGTCCGGTGATCTGGACAGTTGCTTCTCGCAAGCCTCGGTTGACGACAATGACGGGTGCTCGAAGGGTCGTCGGGCCGGCGGTGGATGCGAAGGCGTAGCCCGCCGCTGTTCCGGCCGCAGCGCTGCCGAATTGCGATCGCGCTTGTCGTAGAGCTTCTTCACCGGTCGAAATCGCTACGGTCCGTGCGTGAGCGTAGAGAGCTGCCTGGATTGCGATGAGGAAGAGCAGTAGGACGACGCCGAATACCACGACTGTTTCGAGGGCTGCGCCGCGGTCGTCTCGACGTATGCGGGTGAGCCATTCGCGTAGTGGTACATGTGTGTCGGTGAGCAACGCTGGTCCTCCCCTGTCTCGTTGGGCGAGTGGTGGGGTTACTGGATTCGGTTGAGGTAGCGCTGTGCAACCACGGTGATTCCGGCGACGATAGCGATGGCGAGGATGACGAGGCCGGCGGTGATGACGACGGTCTCCATGCTGTAGCCCTTGTCGCTTTTGCGTCCGCCGGCGCGCTCGGTCATCCGGGTATAGGAGAACAGTGCCAATGCGAACAGTGTTGCGGTGGTTGCTGCGATCCGGTTTGCGATTGTGCGCGATGCTGCCATGTGACGTTTCCCTTCGATATGTAAAAGCCCTGGTTATGACGGTTCTGGATGCCGGTCAGACTATCGCCAAGACCGGACACTTCGAGCAGGTGAAGTGCACGGATCGGTGTTTGCACAGCTCAAACTTGGTAGTTGATCGTTGAATGACAACGCATTCGGGTTGTTCGGTCTAGACGCCGCCCATGATGTTCACTCCGGCCGGCACGATCAGCATGATCATGAACAGCACGGCCAAGGTGCCGAGAGGTGCGTCCATCTTCTTCGTTTTGGCTCCTGCTTCGCCTTGTTCTTTCGAGAGCAGGGCACTGCGGAGCGCTCCGGCCCGCGCGGCAAGAGTGTCGGCCACGCTCGCTCCCTGGTCGCCGGTATAGGTCATGATGTCCGCGAGATCTCCCAACTCCGGCAGCGCCAGTTCGGCTGCAAGATTGGACAGAGCAGCCCATGGTGCCTGTCCGGCGAGGGACGCTTTCTGAAGCTCGGCATCCAGACGTAGAAACACCCAGCTATCGCCCACTGCGGCAGCGCGTTCGAGACTTTGGAATGCAGCGACGCCGCCACTTCGGTTCAACGAAACGAAGTCGATGAACGCCGCCAATGCTCGGGTGAATTCGAGTCGGGCACTAGCGGCGCGAGTCTTGACGTCGGCGTCGGGCGCGAAGAATCCCACCAGCGCCAGGACGAGGGAACCGGCTACGGGAAAAGTCAGGGGCACTGCCATGCCGAACAGCGCCAGGAGTGCGATCGAAATCGGCGCGATGATCAGACCTATTGCAGCGGAAAGGATTTTGTCTCCGATGAACTTTTGTGGAGTTTCTCGGAGGATCGCCAGGTCCGCGGTCGGGATCCTGAACCACGCCTGCGATCGCAGCCGCGGGTAGAAGCGGGCACCGACCTTGTAGGACAGGGCATCCGAACCGGTGAGGTCGTCACCGCCGCGGGTGTCGACGGTGTACGGGTCCGGGGCTGCACCGGACAGTCGTTCCATGGCATCGCCGAGTGCTGGGTCGGCCGGCAGTATGCGGAGAACGAGGAGGATCAAGCCGAGAGCGGCGAGAGCGGCAAGGGCGATCGCCCAGAGCTCGAAGTTGTTCATACTGCGCTCCTCTCACGTGCGGTGTTTGCTGCGTCGCGGTCCTTGGTGCCGATGAACCTGGGGTATTTCACTGGCAAGGTGTATCGCTTCATCCACCCGAGCACCAGGCCGAAACCGATGAATTCGAGGAACAGAACGGGCTGGAGGAGGGGCTGTTTGTACGGGTCCATGTAGTTGGTGAACAGGAACAACCCAACGATGACAACGACGGTGATGACGGTGACCCCGCGAGCGGTCGTGCGGGGCCCTTGCCGTTCCGCTTCGGCCGTTCTGCGGTTGCGCACGTTCTCTGCCACCGATTCTGAAAGTCGCTTCAAGGCTGCGGTGAGTCCGGAGCCGCGCAGGCGAGCTGCCTGCCGCAGTGCACCGACCACGTAGTCGCCGGTGGAATCGTCGAGATCGTCTGCGAACCGAAGCAACGCTTCGTCGATCGACACATTGCCACGCAGGCGCGTGATGAGGCTCGTAATTTCCGGACGCAATGCTTGAGGCATTCCCCTGTGCGTTGCGATGATGGCCTGTTCGAGGCCGGATCCTGCTGCGAGCACTCCAGTCAGGTTGCGCACCCATTCTTCGAGGGCATTGAGGCGTTCGATGTCGTCGGCGGCGGCTGACGATCCGAGTAGGTAGGGGACGCCTACTGCTGCGATCGGAATGATGGGGAAGAGTACGAACCATCCACTGAGGAGCCATGCAGCAAGGCCGACGGCAGTTCCGATGGCGAGGAGTAATTTTGTCCGCCGGGCAATCCGCGCACGTGAGGTGCGGTGGCGTGTCGGCGCAGTCGGGTCGCGGCGATCGCGAATTCCGTTGGCAAAAAACCACATCCCGGCGGCAAAGACAAGGACGATACCGACGGCCGTGAACGTGTACATCAGAGCCCACCACCTGTGATCGTGTTGATGGGGATTTGGTTCGGACTGAAACCGCCTGCGTAGAGCTTGCGGAGCAAAGCTGGGGGCAAAGTTCCGTATTCGCCGGTCCCGCCCGGCTTTCCTTCGTAAATTTTGGTTACTGCGGGCATGGCGTTTTCGCCGGCCTCGATATGGATGACCTCGCTGACGAATCGGACCTGACGCCTCTCGCCGGTGTCGGTAAATTCGTAGTCCGTCTGCAGCTGAATGATCAGATTGATGTGGTGTGCCACTTGGCGGTAGGCGTACTCGACCGGCACTCCTGCTTCGAGGGCGCAGGTGACGAGGCGGTCGATCGCGCCGGCGGCATGCTCGGCGTGCGTGGTACTCAGGGAGCCTTTGGCCATCTGCATTGCTTTGAACATGTCGATGATCTCGCCGCCGGCTACCTCTCCGACGATGACACGGTCGAGCTGCATTCGCACGAACTGGTAAAGGATGTCGGACAGCGTCGTCGCGCCGCGTAGCGCTCCGGTCAGCTCGTTTCGTTCGCCGCCGCCGGTGATTGCCTCGGCTGCAACAACATACGGTCTGCGACCGTCGAGTTTGTCGAGGAACAGTTCGTACTCTGTCTCTGCTGTGCCGATCCGTGTTTGCAGGGGAAGGCAGTTGGCGAGCGCACGAAGGTTGGTTGTTTTACCTGATCCCATGGGCCCGGAGATCACGATGGAGGCACCACCGATGACTGCGGCGCTGAGGATCTCGGACAACAGTTGGGGCATAACACCCATTTCGACCATCTTGTCGATGGTCACATCCTTGTGGCGGTGCATGCGGATGGCGATACTGGGATGGCGGACCGAGTAGCCCATCGCGGACAAGCGGATGTCGCCGGGCAGATTGAGGCGGAGGTTGGGGTTGACCTGCGAGAACGGTCGTCCACCACCGGGTGCGCGCTGCGCGAGGTTGGTGAGCCAGTCGTAGAGCTCTTCGTCGCTGTCCGCGATCGGCGGTCGTGCCTGCAGACTCCCGTCGGGGTACATCACAATGACGCTGTCGCCGTTGATGAGGATGTTCTCGACGTTCGGGTCGTCGACGAGCGGCTGAAGTGGGCCGAGTCCGAACAGCGTGTCGAAGACCGCTTTGACCAGCGTCTGTTCCTCTTGGACGCTCAGCTGTTCGTGACCGGTGTCGATCGCGGACTGCACTTCTTTGCTGACGAGATCTATGACGATCTGCCTGCCCGACTCACGCTCCTCGTCCGGGGTCATGGCAGTGACGCCCAGCTCAGGGTTGAGGGCCTGATCTGCTCGTTGGGTCTTACGGAGAGAGAGGATTTCGGATGCTTCTTTGGTCAGTTGCTTGACCAATTGGTGGTTGGTCCTCGCGACGTCCGACCGCTCAGCTGGAAATGGTGATGGCGATGTGAACGGGACCGTCTCGAGTCGCTCGGGTTCCGGGTGGGAGTGGCGACCGTCCTTGCCGGCTGCGGCGAGCAGACCTGCAGATGAGGAGCCGTATTGCCCGCTCCTGTAACGAGTTATCTCGTTGTCGCCATCGTCGAGGATGATCGGATCGGCGGCAAACATCGGTAGGTCGGGTAGGGCTGGTCGCTCGTCGTAGTCGAAGTCGGGGGCGTTGTTGGTCATGCGGGTGTTCTCCCTTTGGCCTTGTCGGCTCGTTACGCGGGCTGTGAGCTGTATGGCGAGTTGGCGATCCATACGGGCTGGTGCGTTTCGTGGAAGCGCTCGATCTTTTGCCAGGTTCCGTCGATTGCGCGTAGATAGCTTGATCGACGTCGCCGCCAATTACTGAGCGAGGCACCTTCGGAAAAAACTTGCGCGTGTACCGGTGATTCGGGAAGGACTGCGATGACGTCGAGGCCGGTCGCCGCGGCGGTCTCGGCTGCGCTGTAGGGCTCGGTACCCCTGACAATGAGGCCGATGCTGGCCGGCGACTTCGTATTCTCCAGATGCTGCTGTAGTGGGCCCAAGCCAGCACGAACCGCTGCCACTGCGGTCCTGGTCGGTCTGAGCATTATGGCGATAACGTCACTGTGACGGATCAGGTCTTGATGTCCGGACCGTAGATTGAGGCGACCGGCGTCGACGAGCAGGTCACCGCCGCCCTGTTTCGACAACAACGCCAGATGTGCCCCCAACGGGCCCCACGTCGACTTCATCGATTCCGTTTGAGCTGCATTGACCAGGCCGGGGACGAACCATCCTTGCGCCTTGGTCGGCTCCTCTGGATCGAACGGCCCGATTCTAACTATTTGGTGCTGGAAGGCTGGGCCTATTCGGCCGTGCCTGTTCGGCTCGACCAGTTGGATGATCGATCGGTCGTGCCGGCGGCGCGCGTGAAAGTACCCGGCCAGCGTCGGGGACGATCCGATCGGATCGGCCTCGATGTACAGCAGCTTGCGGGAGTCTGCGGTGAGAGCGATGCCCAGGCCGGTCGTCGAGACGCCTGGCGAGCCGGAGATCGAGGTCAGGGTGACGAGCATGGCTCAGCGCTCCCGGGAGTCGAGGACGATGGCGACGCGGTTGGTGGCGGCTCGGGCGGCGATCCAGCTGGCCTCGTCTTTCTTGACCAGAACGTCCACTGTCGTCTGTCCGGTCTCGGGGATGTCCTTCACGGCAACGACCTGTGCGTTCGCGGTGACCGGACCCTGCACCGGGGAATCGTCTTGATCTCGGGGAGTGTCGACGATCCGGACGTTGTCGCCTGCGAGCAGTGGCTCTGCGGGAAGTTTGCTGATTGCGACGGTGATGCCGACCAAAGTGTTGTCCCCGCTGGGGATTACGGCGTTGGTGAACGACGATGGGTTCAGTGCCGATCCGCTCAGGAGCGGAACTGCTGCGCTCTGGCCCACGACCGATGCTTTGTCTGTGGCAGGAACGGTCGCGATGGTCGCATCGCTGTTGACCTCTGCGGTTTTGAGGTCGTCGGTGGTGATCGTCTCCCCCTGTGGCACGTCGCGGGCGAGCACCAGAATTGTCGTGGTGGCGCGCATGGCGTTCACCAAAAAGACCGCTCCTACGATTGCGACGGTCATCAAGGCGACTCCCGCGATCCAGTACGACCGTCGACGGCGCACTTTGGTGGTGGATACGACTTCGGTGAAGTCATGGCCCGGCTTAGGAGATGCCTCTCTTGCGCTGCGCGGCTCCCCCACTGTGGCGGTCGATGTCTTTTCTTTGAGATTGCCGAACATGGGCATAGCTCAGTCACTTTCCGTTTGTGTCGTGGCGTCGAGGCCGAGATGTGCTTTGAGGGCAGTTCCGATGAGGTGGCTGCGGGAACGGGCCTTGAACTGGTCTTTCAGTTGATCGATGATCACCCAGTCATCGGCGTACAACCCGACCGTGACTCCCTTCTTCTCCGCCTTACCCTCAGACGGCTTCCCACCTACTCCCCTGGCGCGGAACAGACCTCCGCCGACCTTGCCTCCCGGAAACAGAAGGCTTTCGAGATCGCTGTGGACATCCTCGATAGCAGTGATGACCACCTCGCCGTGGGTTCTCCCTGTCCGTTTGCTCTCCTTCGCCAGACCGTGTGCAACCCCGACAGCAAGATGAACCGTCGACGGCACAATCGTGTCGTCGTGCCCCAATTCAGCTGCACCAGAGGATGTCTCCTCCTCGTTTGAACTCAACTGCACCACCTCCGCTGACATAGCACTTATCGATCCGGCCGGCGGCGGTGGCATGAAGGCTGCCCCGAGCGACTGTCGCGCAGGCGGAGATGTCGGCACGTTCGCACTCTCAGCGCTGTCGGTCCTCACTCACGATCCTTCCGATGTCCCCGTGTACCTGAGTCGCAGGCTTGAGTGCGACGTACGAGATATACCGGGTCTCCCGGACACCGCGAACAGCGTCGATCCGAACCGAACCCTGCAAAACGAACCCCGTGTTCGTCCCGCAAGAGGACCCCATCCCCTCCCCACCAGGACAAAGGCTATCTCCACCTCAACAACAGTGGTGATCAACACGCGGTACATAACATTTCAGTAACAAGGTAGTCGATCGCGCACTCGTTCAGTTCCGAAGCAAACGCGGCGCGGCACCGACCCCTGACGGTCCGTGCCGCAAGCAATGTCCTCTGCAACTTCTACGGGCCGTTGACTGACTCTCAACCGAACTGCACTCGGCGCTGCCTCTTGACTCCAAGACAAGTTGGATTATGATCACTGCCACGTGATCACAACACGATTTTGTTATCGTTTGACACTCATGTCGGACTGATGTGGTTCTCGTGACTCAGTGCTATTTGATTTGATGGCTTTCATGTGTGTCCACAATCTGCCGCCAATGTTTCTTCAACGCAGCGTCGTTCACCGACGATCTTGAACCGATCGCCATGCAGAGCTCACCAGGAAAACCACCACATCTACCTCTTCGGCCGTGGGCACAGTCATAGAACTGATGCCAGAGGGGTGGTGACACACCACCATTTACCTGCAACCATTGAACGATGAGCTTCTCCGACACCGCCACCGCGCCAGGCAGCGGCGTCGCAGCCCGAACGCTCGACGACCTACGATGGCACCGCGAGTTCCATCGTCAGTCCCAGTTTCGCTGGTGGGACACCGAGGCCGCGCTCGTTGCCACCGAATTCACTCGTGGACAGGACCAGTTCCACACAGTGCACGACCTGGCACAACTGGAGCGATGTCGGCTAGCGCTCGCCGACTACACCACGACCTGCCAGCGAGCCCTGGGCCGCGCCCTCAAACAGTCACAACACGTTCTCGACACGCAGAGCTGGACTTTCGCGACTGATGCGCTCCTGCTGTTGCCGTGGACATGCGAGCAGAGCAGCTACCTTGCGACCTGGGCCGACCCGCACGATCCGACAGCTCTGAGCAACCCTCAAGTCCGGCGCATTCAACGTTCCTGTGAGCGCATGATGTTCGGAAATCCCCTCATTCTTAGTTGGGAATTGAGCCACCTGTGGAGCCTCTACCGAGCCGCCGAGACACTGCTCGAAGACACCCTTGTAGATCTCACCGTTGAACTCTCAGAATCAGTCCCTGACGCCACCCTGCTGTGGGCCACCCAAATGGCGTCGAAGATCGGTCTGGAACAACGGATAGCCGAACAGCGAACGACCCGCGGAGAGCCTGGCGATCCCCGCCGCCGACTGCGTCAGAGCTATTCGGATCTACGCTGATTGGAACGCGAACAGTCCCCCGTTGACCTGGCGTCTTATGTGAAATTCGTGCCAGGCTCGCGTCGAACTACGTAGCAATCCTCGCACTCCCCTACCGATACCTCTCCCCTCAACACTTCGCTTGAGCCTTCGCGAAGCCAGCAGAGCCTGCGGATTGGGAGTCGCGGCCATGATCGCAGCTCGAATCGCACGCTGATTCGCACATATCGACGCTTTGTTGATCCGACATAACTACCCACTCTCGATCCCGTTCATCATCCCAGTGCTCTGCTCCCCTACCTCCGTTACCGTCTACCGGGCAATCATCCCAACACAATGGGCGTAGCACTTCGTAGTACTCCTCGCACAGTAAAGCGTTGGTTTCATCGCGTACTAAACCGCGTGTTTGAGGGCGTACAAATACGCTTGTTACACCGTTGGTTAATACGCGTAATACTACGCATGCAATACCGGGTATAACTCCGCACGTCAACACGCGGGTTAATTACCGTTTTGGTCAGCACATCAATGCCCGTGTTTCTTCACGTGTTAACAAGGGTGTTGATATGCGACTTAACGTGCGTATTGGTACGCTGTTACTAGGGCGCAGCACTACATGTTTTATTGCGCGTGTTTTGCCGCGTAAGAGTGCGAGCATTGATACGCATGGTGTTACACGACTTAGACCGTGTTGACTGACGTGCGTGACTGGGCGTACTCTCGCGCACACAACCACGCACGACAACCTGCGCATCCGCCCGCACAAGAGCGTGCGGGACAAGTCGAGCCGCTCGCACGTACCGATTCGGCACCGTGAACGCCTCCCGGTCACGCTTCTCCACGGCAGCGCTCGAATAGATGCACGCGGATCCAGGACTCTGGAAGGAAGGTTCTATCGATGGCAATATCAAATTCCCTCGCAGTCACCCAAGGTAAAGGGGGAGTGGGCAAGACGACGGTTGTTGCCAACCTCGCAGGCCTGTTCGCCGCTGCCGGCTACCGTGTTCTCGTCGGGGAGTTCGACCCTCAGGGCAACCTGGCCCGCGATTTCGGTTACGAAAAGCAGTCCGGTGAAGAACTTCTGATGTCGTTGATGTCAGGCGGACAACCCCCGATCATCAAAGACGTCCGACCCGGTCTAGACGTCATTCCCGCTGGTCCTGCGCTCGTCGACGTTGCTGGCATGATGCTCTCCAGGCTCAGCCGCGGGGGCGAATCGCTGGGGCAGATCCTCCACAAAGTCCTTGCCCCGATCGTTCCCGACTACGACATTGTTCTCTTCGATACCCCGCCAGGCGACGTGATCATCGGTGATGCGGTGCTGTACTGCACGTCGTCCGTTCTCATCCCTACTCGCGCCGACGATGGCAGCCTCGACGGCCTCGACCGCGTCGCCGAGCGCTTCGCGCGTGCCCGGGAGCACAATCCGCAACTGAGATTGGCTGGCATGCTTCTGTTTGCGGTCGGCAGTAGGTCACAACGGCTCCAGGACCAGGTGAGGGAAAGTATTACGCAAGCCATTCCTGACACCATTGCCCCCATCTTCGGCACGACAATCCGCTACATGGAGAGCGCCGCTGCCGACGCGCGGCGGCATGGGCTCCTAGCTCACGAACTCGAAGGCGCTACTGCTAGCGCAAAGAAGGCTCGGTTGAAAGCGCTGAGGGACAAGGTGAAACCACCCAGCCTTCTGCTCTCTCGGGATGCAACCGGGTTGGCGGATGACTACGAGGCCCTAGCAGCTGAGGTCTTGCAACGCTTGGCCGAGCTTGCTGCCGAAGCCGATCACGCAGAAGAGGTAGCACCCGCATGAGCACCACTGATCGCAAGAAGCGACCCAGCCTGGCGGACCAATTCGACAAGCCCGCTCCCCGTGGATCTGGCCTCGCCAACATTTTCCCTCGCAATGGAACGGGTTCCCTCGCCAGGCCTGCCGCAGTGGAACCACGCTCGACCGACGTGGCTGCCGAAAGAGCCGTCGACGAGCCGCACGTACAGGCTCCGGACGTGACATCTGCACCGGATGCTCCTGTAGCACCTGCACCAGAGCCTCCGACCGAGGTTGCTACATCTGCCTCGCCCTCCGGGGGCAGCACTGCCGCAACCGAGGACGTAGCCACCACACCCGAAACCGGGGCCGACACCGCTACAGCGGAGCCGTTGGCTGCGATTGTCGGTGATGAAGATGTGCGCCCGATCGCGGTCTACGTTCCCGCGACGGTCAAAGAGGCCTGGAAGACGCGATCTCAGCGGGAGAAGAAGTCCTACGGCGAGATCGTCGAGGATGCCTTCGCCGCGCACACCCCGGAAACCTTGGTTCGCCTCTTCGCCCCTCGCGCCGTCGAATCGCCACGCGGTGGCATGCCGCGTCTGGCCCGCCCGAAGGTCGCGAGCGGGGGAGTGGAGGTGCGTCCACATCTGTGGGTAGCCCAGACCCGATGGATAGACGAGCAGGTAGAAGCAAGTCCGCTCATCCCCTCACGAAGCGCGCTGATTGCTGCGGTCGTTGAGGACTATCTGATCTCTTGATCCGCCGGGCCAGAGCGTCTTGCTCCTGGCTCCCCACCGTGCTCCCCACCATGCTCCCCACTCCGGTGGGGAGCGTTTTTTTGCCTTTGAGCTGCCCTTATCTCCATGCTCCCCATGCTCCCCACATAAAAGAGCCAAGGTCACGCGTATATCGATGAAGGGGCTTGCGCAGCGGGTCGGTTCGACGAGCTGGGGTGTTCGTCGTGTCCGGTGCCGCAGAGACAATGTCGAGAGATTTCGCCACTTCTGTCACAGAGGTAGATCGAGACGGATCTACCTGTCATGTGTGGTGCGAGGGCGGGTACGGACGAGGTGCGGAGGAACATGTGAACGTGGCACGACAGGCAGGCGACACACCGGATGTCGCGGCCTCCCTGTTTCTGTTACCGAATCCGTTTAATGTGATCGCATGGCTGGAAGCAAACCTGGGAGAGAGTCGAAGGGCCCTCGCATACCCGCAATGGTGCGCACGCCCGACACGCAGTATGCGCATTACAAAAACGAGGCCGACGCCCTTGGCCTCGACCTCAGCGACTACTACGTCTATGTCATGGCGCTGCACCATGATCTACCCATGCCGCATTACATCCAAGATCGAATCGATCCCGCACAGTACAAGCTGGGCGCGTGATGACCTACCCCTAGACAGTGAAAAACCCCCCTCGTGCTTGGCGGCGAGAAGGGGGGTCTTCCGGATTCACAAGTGAGCGAATCGCTCCGCTCCAACCACCCACCGGGAACAACCACGAACACGACAGGAGGTGTATTGACATCATAGCTCAGTACCCCTGCCTCGCCGTGATTTGCGCTCCGAACCCAGCGCGCGTCGTACATCTACGTGTCGGCGGTGAGTCGTGACGTCACCGACTCCCAACCGCGGCCACATGTGGTCGATGGACAACATCCGTCCACGCCTCGAGCAGCTCGGCGGCTTCAAAGCCACATCGAGTACCCAGTTTCAGGCGAGATGCCCCGTTCACGACGACCGTCACGCTTCGCTGTCTGTCACCTGGACTCCGGGCCACCACGGTTCTGGAATGGTGCTGCTGCGGTGCCATGGCTGCTCAGCGACGGCCGCAGAAATCGCCGAGCGTCTCGATATCGGTGTGTCCGATCTGTTCGACGAACCCTTGCCGAGTCGGGATCCGAGCGCACCGCGTGTCGGTAGATCCCCGCAGCAACGGGCAGCGGGCAAACGACGTGGGCGTCTGGGGCGTCTGCCTGCTCGGATTGCCGGTCCGATGCCGGAGCCCGAGGTCGAGCACTCTTGGTCGGAAGTTGCGCGCTATCCCTACACCGATGCCGACAGCGTATTGGTGCAGGAGGTCATCCGCGAGGAGTGCACCTCGTGCGGCGTCAAACACAAACGATTCCGGCAGTTGTTCGTCGGTCCGAATCGCACGTACGTCAAACGTAAGCCTGCGGTGTTCACTCCGGTCCTGTTCGCGATGCCGCAGCTGCAAGCGGCGCTGTCGGCCGGCCAGCCGGTGTGGCTGCTCGAGGGCGAAAAGGATGTCGAGACCGCGATGCGTCTCGGTCTGTGCGCGACCACGAATGCCCAGGGTGGCCTGAACTTTCCGCCACAGCTCGCCGAGGTGTTCGCCGGTGCCGCAGTGCGCGTTGTGCTCGATCGTGACGCCGCAGGATACGAGCGCGGCATCGAACTGGCGTCGCTGCTCGGCGCAGTTGATGCCGAGGTACAACTGCTGCTACCCGGCACAACAGATGACAAATCAGACTTCACAGATCACGTCGAGGCCCAGCTGTGGGATCCGGACGATATGTGGAACGGGTTGATTCCCGTCCATGTCGGTGAGGTTGCGGCACATGCTGCGCTGGCCAAGCTGCGCGGCAAGGCCGCCGAGGTCGAAAAGGCGGCTCAGGAAGCGGCTGCGCGTGCCGAGCGCGGGCGAGTATCAGGTCACCAGGATGAGTGCGCAGACGAGATCCGCCTCGCTGGGCGCTGGGCCGTCGAGGCGGAGCGCCTGTTCGAGCCGTTGAGCGAAGCCGTCGATGCGGTGCGTAGTTTCGCTGCCGCTGAGGGCACGAAGTGGTCGCAAGAAGCGGTCGATGCCGCTACCGCTGTGTGGCGTACTGCCCGCACGGCTGCCCGTGCCGCACACGATATTTCGCGCACTCCGATTCCACCGCTGCTGCACGACGAGGACGAGCACGACGCGGTGCCGCCGGCGACCGGATCCAGCCACATCGACGCCGGTGAATCGACACATCCGCTCCCTGACGGACCCCGACTGCACCTGGTCGGGGCGGCCACCCGCGGCGCTCAGATATCTGCACCGACGTATCGGGTCGTAGAGGGAAGCCTCGTCGAAATCGTCACCAACCGAGATGGCGAGCAGACCGCCAAAATGGTGCTCAGCATCGATGCTCGGATCGTGGAGATGGAATACCTCGAATCGCAGGACGACGGCCTCGACGTCGACGCACCGACCCTGCTCGGACGCGAAGATATCGTCGGGCAGCGGGAAGCCAATCCGCCGTCGCCCGAACAGCTTTCCGCTGTCGTCATCGGGTACACCCATCCCGATACGGGCGAGTTCATGCGTATGCGGGTGGACGCACAGGACTATCGGGACTGCACCTGGGCGGATTCTCTTCCCGGGCCGCCGACGTACGACTCCAAACCCTCTGGAATCGCCAAACTTCGCGACGCCCTGAAAGTGGCGGGTGGAGTGACGATTGCCCGGACGGTTCGATTCCGTTCCACCGGTTGGCGTAAGGACCGAAACGACGAGTGGTTCTACGTGCACGCGGGTGGCGCTATCAGTGCTGCCGGTGCCCGTGTTGCGCCGGTTCTGCTCAGTGGACCGCTCTCGCGTTACGACCTGCCGTGCCCGATCGCCGATGCACCTCGATTGCGTGATGCCTTCATGGTCGATTCGGGATCGATGCTGACGCGTCTGCCGGTGCGAATCGCTGCTCCGTTGCTCGGGCACGTCTTTCGCGCGGCCTTGGGACCCAACCCCTGGGTTCTTTCGCTCATTGGTTCGCCCGGTTCGTACAAGACCTCGATCGCGTCGATCGCGATGCATCACTTCGGTGAGCTGTGGGATCGTCGGCGGCCGGCATCGTCGATGTCAGGTAACGGTGACACTCTCAATGCGCTTCGCATCAAACTGAATTCGTCGAAAGATGCGCTGTACTGGGCCGATGATGTCGCTCCCACACGAGACTGGGGGGCTGCACAGAAAGCGCTCGAAGAGTTCGCGCGCATGGTCCACAACGGCGAACAACGGAGCCGTTCCAGTCGCGACGGGTTGAGCATCCTCGACGGCACCGCCCCCCGATCGTCCGCGATGGTGACCTCCGAGGTCATGCCTCGACCAGGGTCCGGCGCTCAGCGCATGTTGGTGGTGCCGTTGCAGTCCGACGAGATCGAACTCGACGAGCTGATTCGACTCGACAGTGAGCAGTCTCGACATGGACGCGCCCTGCTGATGGCCTCGTTCCTGCAGTGGTTGTGCCCCCGCCTCGAGGAACTGCGGGAAAAGGTCTTCAACGAGGGCGCGCACTACGCCGAGGGCTTACGTGAGCAGGGTGAGACCGTGCGCCAGGCCGAAGCGGTCGGTGCAGTGTGGGCAGGGTGGCAGGCGTTCACCGCTTTTCTGCTCGATGTCGGCGCGCTCGATGCCGATGAGGTCGAGCAAGTTCTCGACGTCGTCGACGGCGGATTGCACGACGCGGTCGTCGCTGCGGCCGATCCCGATCTGCCTTCACGTACCGGGGCGCGGGTGCGCGAGCTCCTTGCGCACGCACTGCGTACCGGGTTGGCCTACGTCGACGACGTTCGTACCGGTGAAGCACCCGACCGCCCGCTCGCCGGCCGGTTGGGGTGGCGACGGACGTTGGTCTCGGACTATCAGGACGTCAAGAAGTACCGCGAAGACGCACGCGGGATCCGGTTGGGGTACGTGCTCACCGACCCCGGACCACGCGACGGTGAAGCGCAGCTGTTGATCGAATCGACTGCCCTCGAACAGGTTCTGAAAGCCGCGGCATCGACGATGTCCGATGCTCCACAGATCGATCGAGGCACGGCGCTGCGGGCCCTCTACGACGAGGGAGTTCTGATCGCCGAGGAACGCGCAGGCAAGACACCCCGTTACACCGTCCAACGCACCATCCATTGTGAGGAACGGCGGCAGCGGATGACCGCTCTCCGTCTGTGGGCGATCCTCGGCGACGGCCCCGACGACGGTCAGATCGGCATCTTCGACGCTGATGGCGGACCCGACGATGCACCGGACGGTACGACACCGAGCGACGTTCCGGGTTCGACCTCCGCAGTGGCCGACCTCGCGACGTTGTTCTCGGTATCGAACAGCGACACCTCATCGACGACGGGCAGCTCTCGTGCCAACGACGCGGAAGCTACGTCTGACAACTCCGAACAGGAGGACATTCCAGTGGGAAGCTACCCCGATGCCGAGGGCCATATCGCTGTGGCAGAACATATTTCGCCGAGCGTCCCGTGCGTGAAGTGCGGAGTGGGCTCGGGCCTTCGCTTCGATGGCCACGTTCTGCACGCGCAGTGCTGGTTCGGAAGCACAGCTGCCTCCCGCGCTGCACTGGTTGCCGATACCGCAGCCGCAGCGAAGCCGCCTGCACCCGCCTCCACTGGCCCGCGGCCGTCGAACGAACCTGCTCGTCGAGCTGCTTCCGAGGCCGCCGAGTCGAGTGCTCCTACGGTTGCGCAACCCAGTGCGCCGCTCGAGACCACGCAGCCTCGGCGTTCAGCTCCCGCGAAGACCGCGGCCAACCCGTTCGCTGCCCCTGCCGCCGTCCTGGACGTCGATGGCATTTGGATGCCCGACGGAAGTCGAATCAATTTGCCACAGAACATCTCTCACGTCGGTCATGTCGCCGCGCTGGTGCAGGAGCTGCGTCTGGGCACTCAGACTTCGTCGTGGCAGAGCGAACCGGGACAGATCTGGGTGACCGCGGCGATGACCGAGAAGTTCGGGGTGGATCTGAGCACGCTGAGCGACGATCCGTCGCAGCGACGCAAAGACGTCGGCGAGGCCACTGCCGGCACAGCGTTCGTCACAGATGCAATCGCCGACGGTTGGACCCTGGGCAAGCCCGGTGACCGGCTCGGTGCGTGGACCCGTGTGTGGCGCACCCAGGGCGAGCACCGCGGTGTGTGGGTCGTCCTGGCTGCCGGCATGAACGCCGATCCACGCGATATCCCTATTCTCGGAGACCGACCGTCCCCGAGCAAACTCGCGCGTCGATTGTCGCTGTTCGCCAGCGCGTTGAAGATGCCGTGGGTGATCACCCCGCAGTCCACAGGTTTCGACCTGATGATCTCGACTCGATTCAAGGACCGCGAGCGGATGTTCGGGGCACAGACTCCCGTCGGCCCGGCCACCATCAGCTCCCTCGAGGACGATTACGCATGGTCCCGCAAACCGACCAGCGACGAGACATCGATGATCTACGTCCACGCGTACGACCGAGGAGGCTCGCATGCTGCGGGAATCGCCGGTTTGGAGATGCCGATCGGATCGGCCACTCATCATCCAGACGGGCGAGCGTTCGACAAGAAGCTGCCGGGCTATTGGCGGGTAGAGGTTCCCGAGGCAGGGGACTGGCGCATCCCACATCCATTGATGCCTCTCGGCGGCCGGCCGGGCCTGCTGTGGGTGACCACACCGAGTCTGCAGGTCGCCGGAGAACTCGGCTACGAGCTCGAACCTGTCGAGGCCTACGTGTGGAACGAACATGGCCGAGTACTCGATCCGTGGTACGAGCGAATCCGGGACGCACGAACAGCTTTGGACGTCGACGACGTCGACGCTCAGTTGGCCAGAGATCTGCTCAAGGGCGTCTACACGCGCACGATCGGCCAGATGGGGTCCTCGGTTCATATGACCGGACGAGCAGGTTTCTCGCCTGAGCGACGCCATCACATCATCGCCAAAGCGCGGGCGAACATCACTCGTCGCATCGTCAAGATCGGCACCGTCTCCGACCGGTGGCCGGTGGCCATCACGAACGACACGGTTCTCTACACCAGCAACGATCCGGATCCGATCGCGTCCTGGCCTGGGGAGGACAAGCAGCTCGGTCGAGGGTTCGGCCAATACAAGTGGGAGGGCTCCGCTCGACTCGGCGATCATCTCGAGTTCCTCGTCGGTGGCCGCTACAAGGGCAAGGAAGCGCTGACGATGAACTGGGATGCCACGACAGGCAAGGGGGAATAGCCAATGGCCGGGCGCAAGCATGCTGGCTTCAAAGAGAACCTGGAAGCAGACGAACGCCGACGCAGCTCACTGTTCCAGGGCTTGACGGGCAGGCGTGGTGCCGATGTCTCCGGCAAGGCCGGCACCACCCCTGACATGCGTGGGATGCTCCTCGCCGCGTACGGCCCGGGCACTCGGGGCGGGGTGAACACTGCCGCAGCTGCGCGCGATCTCGGAGTCTCACGTCGTACGGTGGAACGCTGGGTTGCCGCCGAGGGACGCCAGCGAATCTCGAAGCCGAAGGCCGAGACTCTGAGCAAGCTCACCACCAAGTCGCGGCAGGCAGCGACGACGCAACAGGGCCGGCGCGCCGCCATCAAAGCTGTCCGAGAGAGCAAACAGGGCAAGTCGATCGCCAAATACGGTGCGCGCGTACAGATCAAGGGCCGACAAGGCGTCGCCGGTGGGGGAGGGTTCTACATTCGCAATCGTTCCATCCAGATCCCCCCGGATCAGAGTGGTATGTCGCCATCCGATGTCGAGTCGATGTGGTCGGCGTACGAACGCGGCGGCGACAAAGCGCTCTCGAAGTGGCTCAGCGGCTACGCCAGCGATCGGTACGTCGACGGATGGACCTTCGAGAGCATCGACAACATCTCCATCGACCCGGTCTGACCATAAGAGTCTGCGAGTTCAGGTGTTCGGAGTGTCCGGTGCAACCGCTACGGTATCGGTGGAATCGCGCACGGCAGCGCTCTGCAGGAGGGATCAGAAAGACATGTTCGAGACCAAGTCTCAGCAGTGGAAGACCCGCGTCGTTTCTGCGTTGGCGGGTCTGATCCTCGTCAGCATGGCTGTGCAGGCCAAAATGGGATACGGCGTCTTTCTCGGACCACTCCATTAGAGCGACATGAACCCGAAGCGGCCGCGGTGGACCAAACGACAGCTCGAGGTCGCATTCACCGCGTGCTACGGCCCCTTGGTCAACGGTGGTGTCGATATCGACTATGTCGCAGCGGCATTCGGGGTGACTCGCCGTACCGTTCAGCGTTGGCTGCAGGGCTCACCTCGCGCTCGAGCGGCCATTCCCGTCCGCCGGTTGCAGCAACTTCAATTTCCCCTTCCTGAAATCCGACGTGTCGAACAGCAGACCCTCGACAATGCACGAACTGTCTTGACCGGGCTCGATCTTCCCCGTGGCCGCGGTGTCCGCAAGGAATGGCGAGAGCGACGATGGCTGGACCCCCATGTCGTGGCGATCCTCCGTCCCCACGGCTCTCCGGACCTGCGGCAGGTAGCGATCGCCAGAGGCGCACCACGCCCCGTCGCGGCACTACATAAGCGGGGCCCGCTCGATGACTTCGTCACCGTTCCCACCCGTTTCCACGCCGACGCCCTCGTCGGTGAACTGCTCGACCGCGTCGGCCCATGGCGGCTCTATCCGGACGACCGTGTCGTCGAGCTCGGCCGAACCCGCGTGTGGGCCGCATGGGCACCACCGATCGACCTACCCGCTATTGCCCGCGGTGCGGGCCTACTCGACAACTGATCAGCCTCGACCGCCGTACCCACGCTCAGTACTCGTATCCGCACCCATGACTGTCCTGTGTCGCCGCGACGAGAGAATGTCAAAGAAAGAGTGAATCGCGATGAATCGCAACAACAACTGGAACTCAAGCCTGTATATCGCTGCTGTTCCGCTCGGGCTTGCTGCCGCCTACCTAGTCGTGTGTTGGCCTTTCGAGGCATTAGTCTCGGTTCAGAGGCATCTCGGTACCGGATCCGAGGTAGTCACCGAGTCGACCCCGCCGACGATGCCCGGCGCTCAAATTGGCTTCCTAATTCTCTTCTTCGCCGCAGTTGCCGGTCTCGCTCTCGTCGCGGCGGTGCGCCGGTTCATCGAACCGAACGAGACCGAACCGAACAGCTTCCCTGGGACGTGGCGAGCGCGGACGCTGATGAGTGCAGGATTGTTCCCCATCGGCCTGTGCATGGCCTCGTTGCTGTCCCCCGAGGATGCCGAAAACCTTTCGCGCACCAGTGACTACGGCAACCCGGCACAATGGTGGAACAGTGCGCACCTTCTCGTCGCCGGCTTGGCCGAGGAACCGTTCTTCAGTGCGCTTCCGGTCTTGTTGCTCTTCGGGGTCGTCGGACTGGTCTGGCGCGTCCAGCCGTGGATGCTCGGCATCGTCATCGCGAGCTCAGCTCTGTTTCGAGCCTCCATCCATCTGTACCAGGGAACAGGGCAAGCGTTGTCGGCGTTCGTATGGGGCGCTGTGGCCGTCTACGTCTACTATCGACTCCGCAGTCTCACGGGACTCGTTCTGGCCCATACAGCTTGGAATGCATTCGTCATTGCGAACAATGGTGACTACACCGCGGCTCAGATAGTGATCGGCGGGTGTATCGCATTCACCGCCCTGTGGTCGATTTACCGACTGTCGAACACACCCACCCTCAAGCACGCCGATCTAGCACGCCCGACGGCAGCGGCCGGCCACTTTTCGATCACCACCAGCGAAGGACATTGATGAGGAATCTGACAACCATCAAACGTTGCGCGGTGATCGGCAATGCGGTGATCGGTATCAGCGCCTTCACAAAGAGCGGAATATCGTTGTGGCAGCTCGCTACTGCCAGCGGATACCCGGCAACACTGGGATGGGTTCTGCCACTGGTGCTCGACGGAATGGTAATCCTCGCAACACTCATGCTCGTCGTCGACGCCTCACACCGCTGGTTCGCGTGGGCCTTGCTGATTCTCGGGTCGATCGCATCGACGGCCGGCAACATCGTGCACGTCTCGATGGTGGACTACAGCTCGACCTTCACCGTGGCCGCGCTGGCCGCTGCTGCGCCGCCGCTGGTGCTGCTGGTCACCACGCACCTGATGATCCAGCTGGTCCGACTCGAAGCATCAGCTGTAGACGACAGCACCGACCAGCGTCACTCGGCCCCGAACAGCTCCACAGAGGCCGAAACAGCCGTTCTGTGTGTCCACGTCCTGAAACTGGCCAGCGAAGGCCACGAGCACGCTGCAGTGGCCACCAAGACCGGGCTACCCATTGAGGTCGTCGACGCAGTCATCGCAGCCGCCGAGGACGAACTCCAGATCGGCTCTGAGGAGGATCGATACCTCGCCCCGGCATGAGTTCCCCGTCGGTCTACTTCATTCGCGAGCTCAGTTCGTCGAAGAATGCTGCGAGCATCGACGGCGCGTCGGGGCTCTCGAACTCTTTGCCCCCGAACCGATAGACCTCGTATCCCGCTAGCCGGAGACGTCGGTCTTCGGTGACCATCTCGGCGTACAGCTGCGTGCTGGCGCGGCCGTCTTCGTTGGCGTAGTGCTGACGACCGTCGACCTCGATGACGACGCGTTTTCTTGCACTGAAGAGCAGCAAGAAGTCCATGCGTTGGCGTTCGAGGGGACTGCTGCCCTTGCGTTGATACTTGGTGTACGGGTCGTAGTGGAGGTAGACCTGCGGGATCAGAGCGGGAATACCGAAGCCGTGCTCTCCGTATCGACGTGAGTAGACGTCCAAGACCATCCGCTCGGGTTCGTTCTTACCGAGGCTCTCTCGCAGCCGTTTGTACAGTGACCGCCCGACATCGCGATCGTCCGTGTCTGCCATTGCTTGGTGCTCACGCCACCACTGAATCAGCTCCTGAAAGGACAGGCCGGCCTCGGTTATCGGTCTGTCGTAGACCAGGCAGAACTCAGCATTCTTGGTGATCAGGATGTCGTTGCTGACCGCGTCGCGGAGCACCATCTCCGGTTTGGGACCATTGGCCGCGAAAATGAGGTTCTTTGCGGGAGAATCGACACCGCTGGAGCCCTTTTCGTACTCTGCGATCAGCACCGCGAGCCCGTGGTCCGCGACGTCGCATTCTGCAAGCACGCGACGCGCCAGTGCGACGAGCTGGGGGATCTCGAATCCTACGAGGTAACCATCGATCAGCGACCGCTTGGTGTCGGCCTCAACCGGGGTACCTGTACCTGCCCACGTCAGGTCGAGTTCGTCGGGTAGGACCACTTCGAGGGCGGCTCGCGAGAACCCATAGATCAAGGTGTCCTCGATCGCCGACCTGAGCGTTCTGGTCGACACGATCACCCGTCGCGGCGGCTCCTCCGAGAGGCCGGCCGCAAGTGAATCCCAGAAGCTCATCGGTCAGAGGCTCCGCGGGCGGCCATGTTGAGCGGAGCGCTTACCGGCGTCGATGGCCTGGATCCAAACGAACTTCGGCGAGAATCGCCCAGAGCTTGGCGTCGTCGCCGTCGTCTCGGTGATCGGCGATGGCCTGCACGAGGGTGTTGATGACCTCACGAGAGCGTGGATTGAATCCGGCAGCTCGCGCACCAGCCCAGGCCAGGGGGTCGTCGACCACCTTGTCGAGCCTGTCGAGGGCGTGGATACACAGGTCGTGGAACTTGCCGGCACGTTTGTATTGGGCGTCGTCGAGTTCGCCGGTATCGAGCGCTGCTGCTGCTTGCTCGACGTAGACATCGATGATCGCGTTTGCGCGATCGTTGAGCTGCGGATCGAAAGTGAGGGTGTTCCAGAATGCACGCCAATTGGCTGTATCGCCGGCGGTGTTCGAGCGCGGCAGGAGGTTGTCACGAATGATCGCAGCCAGTTCCGGGTCCGTCAGTTCGCTGATCGCTCGGGCGTCGGCGGAATTCGAGGGGAGCGGGGCCGGCGTCTTGCTTCGACGCCATGGCTCGGGCTCGGTCATGTGTGCAGCTTCCCTCTCGAACGTCGCGGTTGGTGCGTTTTTCGTCGGCGGCCCGTGAGATCTGCTCCGGTATTTGTATCACTCGAACAGGACACTTCGGTCTGCTCTTTTGGCCGCTTCGTGAACTTACCGCCCGGCGCACCCGCTGTCCCCGGCACCGGGTGCGCCGGGGACATTTTCGCTTGTCAGGTGCTGTTTTTGTCGGTGTGTCGGGGTAGGTTCGAGTTGTTCTGTTGATCGGGCGGACTGACCATCTGCCCTTGTGTTAGCCCTGGGAGGGTTTCGTCGTGAGCGGTGTGTCGAGCGAGAACGCGGTGTCGGGTAGCGAGATGGTGTGGCGTGAGCGTGTTGCGTGGGCGTATCTCGCTCACGTGGCGCGGGGGCAGGGCTCGTTGGTGCATCTGGCGGTGTCCTTATCGGGCGTGGAGGCTGCAGCCGAGGCTGTGCGGCATCGGGAGGTGTCGGAGGACTTGTTGCGTGCGACGGCTCGCTCGTGGGACTACTCAGGTGCCGAGGCAGACCTCGAGACGGCGGCAACGCTGGGAGCACGATTGGTCACTCCTGCGGACGCTGAGTGGCCGCAGCGGCTGCGGATGGCCGGATGGCTGGAGGGATCGACTCCGGTCGCTCTGTGGGTTCGTGGACAGGGCGCGCTGCCCGGTGCTGATGTGTCGGCGGTGGCGCTCACCGGCACCCGGGCTGCGACCGCTTACGGCGAGCATGTCGCGTCGGAATTTGCCGGGGATCTGGCGATGCGTGGGGTGGCGGTCCTGTCGGGCAGCGGGTTCGGGATCGAGGGAGCGGTGTTGCGGGCAGCGTTGGGGGTCGGTGCAGGACCGGTAGCGGTAATGCCGTGCGGCTTGGATCGGGCGTATCCGTCCGGTCACGCTCGGTTGCTCGAGCGCGTCGCGGAACAGGGTGTGGTGGTGAGCGAGTACTCGTTCGGTGCAGAGCCTCGACGAGAACGATTCAACGGGAGTGGCGCGCTGCTGGCGGCTCTCTCCGATGCGGTAGTGGTGCCCGAGGCCGGGTCACGCGGACGTGCACTGTCTGTGGCCAGGGAAGTGCACAGGCTCGGGCGGGCGGTGTACGCGGTACCAGGGCCGGTCACCTCCGCAGCGTCGAACGGATGCCATACGTTGATCATCGACGGTGTGGCGCGTCTTGCAATGTCGGCTGCTGGCGTGTGTGCTGATCCGAACGTCTCCTGATCGGCTCGACACCGATCCGAAAGTGTGGTCGGGTATGGACGTGAGCCCTAGATGGGCCTCGGAAGCCGACTCCGCTCCCGAGGAGTTAGAGCGAGAGCCTTTGTCGCTCTGATCCTTTCGCTTCTCCCTAGACGTTCGACAACAGGCTCGCCCAGCGAAACACATGGGCGGGCCTGTTGTCTTTCCCCACCGAGCCCCGGCGCACTCGGTGCGGTCCCCGGCACCGAGTGCGCCGGGGACCAAATGTGTTGCGCGTGAGCCGTTCTTGTCGGTGGTCTCGGCTAGATTGTGGGTGTTCTGTTGATCGGGCGGACTGACCATCTGCCCCTGTGCCCTGAAAGGGGTTTGTCCGATGTCCTCTGTTTTTCGTATCTCCTCACCCGCTGATGCTGTTGCCGTGGCCGTGATGCTGGTCCGCTACGTTCCCGAGAACGAAATGGTGGTGTTCACCCCAAACTCGACAGGCGGGGCCGTCATGGCCTGCCCGCTGGGGGAGGAAGCGCCGATCGGTGGTGCCCCGTTGCTGGTGCCCAGCGGTCACCCCGTGCGTGATCTATCCGGACCGCGCGTGGTGGTCGTGTTCGGCAGTGACACACACGCCGATGCGGCATCGATGGCCGTTCTCCACGAGTTCTCGGGCGATGACGTTGCTGTGTTCCAGTTCCACGAGGGACGTGCGCGCCGCTACTTGATGAACGGGGTACTGGCGGGACCGCACGAGGTCGGCGAGGCGGTCGACCTGACGGCTCACCCCTACGTGGTCGGAGCGTTGCTCGAGGGGCAGGTACGTCTGGCCTCTCGCGCCCAAATCCGCGCGGGCTTCGTTGCCGAACAGTTCGGTGCCGAACGCGCCGCGAGTGTGGTGGACATGATGCGGGCTGCACGCGGGGCGTTCCCGGCAGTAGGGCCGATCTCGGCCGCAGAGACCATCCACCGCGAGGTACTCGCCGGGTATCTCGATTCAGGCAACCGCGGAATCGAGATATCGGATTACCACGCTGCGATGCTCGCAGCCGCCGCCTCTGACGTGCGCGTGCGCGATGTGCTGTTCGTTCACTTCACCGAAGCCAACGCCGCAGTCCTCGGCGAACTGTGGCGGCAGGTTGGCGCGGTGTTGCCCGCCAGCGAGGCAGGCCCCGCCTTCGTCCTCGCTTCGCTGAGTTACTGGATCGGACGGGAGGCGGTGCCGGCGCGGGAGGCAATGAACGTTGCCCGTGGGCTCGCCCCCGATCATTCCTTGGGGCAGCTGCTCGAACGCGCATACAACGCGGGAATCAACCCGGCGCTGTGGGAGCAGATTCGGCCCGCTGCGCTCGATGCAGAATCCGAGCGATCCCGTAACGAATGACTTGAATGCGATTGATCCGAAACCGGTTTCGCTGAATACACCATGCATCGGCGAGCCGGTTTCGGTTCGACCGCCCTCGAAAAATTCTCGATTGCAAATTGCAAATTGAGCGCGATCGAATAACAGATGCAACCGCGAAGGCGCGCAGCGCTTCGACCGAGTCCGCGAGTTCTTCGGAACGGCTTGCCGTTTCGCCTGCAGCGGCGGGCGCGCAGCGCCCAGCCCCAGCCC